>NZ_KV800003.1:0-59996 GCF_001810105.1 Neisseria sp. HMSC068C04 | reverse complement strand
ACGGTAAACAAATGCCGTCTGAAACCTGTATTTAGGGTTTCAGACGGCATTTTTATAAGGAACGGCCATCTATAAGCACGGCCTTTGATTTATCAGCCTGAAATGACCGGAATATGGCCGCACAGTACGATGCCCTCTGCCAAGAGGCTGCCTTTGAGTTCGTAGATGGGGCTGTGCGGGTTAAGCGAATAGATACGCAAATCGTCTGCCTTATCCAACATTCCGGTCAGTTTTTGAAACAAATGTTGCGCTTCTTCTTGTGTGCCTTTAAAAATGAAGACGCTGTTTTGCAAATGTAGCGCTTGTCCGCTTAAAAAACGGTAAGCCCTGCCCAATCGTTTACGGTCGGTAATATCGTAGGCTATCAGCCAGTTTTGTTTCATGATGCCTCGCTTTCTTCATTGGTTTCGTTTTCTATCACCATCCAGTCGCCGTCAAGGGCGATATCGGGCTGACGACTGACTGCCGCCAGATACTTGAGCAGGCGGGTGCAGCTTTGACGGATGTCTTTGCGCCATTCTTTTGCTTGTTGTTCGTAGGCTTGGTAAAAGCGGATACGCGCTGCTTTTCCCATTTGGCAGCCGTTTTTTTCATTCGTACTAAAATCTTGTTCCCTTAACATTTGGGTACGGAAAAGCTGTAAGGCCCATTGATCATATCGTGGACGGAATGGTTCCAATAGGTCGCTGGCAAGCGATTCCCTGCCATGGACAGGCTGATGGTAAATTCCGATATAGGGGTCAAGCCCGGCCAGGTAAAGCTGCCGTACGATATCGAAATGCAGCAATGTATAACCTAATGATAAAACGGCATTGACGGGATCTTTGGGCGGCCGTCTGTTGCGGCCTTGAAAACTCAGACTTGATGGTAGAAAGGTTTGCCAGACTTGAAAGTATTGTGCGGCGGCTATGCCTTCTACTCCTCTGATTTGCTCTAGGCTGTCTGAAGCTGCCACTTGATTTGTTAATCGTTTGATGTTTTCTAAGATGTTTTTTCGATGTGGAGCGCTTTCCGGGTAGAGGATATCAATATCTGCAAGCATCTCGGCTTGCCGGTTGATTTTTTCGCTCACCAGACACTTTGCTATTTTTAAGCCGTATTTGGGTGTGCTGATAATCTGGTATTGGGCGATGCGACGGCGGCTGTCTGTTTTGGGACAAGGAAGTATGATATTTGGCTTTTGCATCCTGCCGCTTAACACGAGCAGGCCTATTCCTTTCTCTCCGAGCTTGGCTAAGACGGAGGTGCCCAGTCTGGTTTCTCCTTTAATGCAAATACGCTCAAGGACGTTGAGTGGCACGGTATTGATGCGTTTGTCGCCTTCCCTAAATATAAGGGCATCGTGTTCTACGGACAAAGACAGGTTTTTGCGGTCGATATATAGCGTGGGCATCATGTTTCTTTCTGATCAGGCAATGATAAAGGTTTCATAACGCAATGGTTGGGCGGCACCAAACAACATGGCGTGTTGTTCTGTCTCAGGCAGGCAAACGGCATTCAGCTTGTCTCCTTCCTGGAGCAGATTGGGCAAACGGCAACGCAAGTCTTGCCATTCGGTTTCGGTCAGCCAGCATTCGTACAGGGATTTTTGGCTGCCTGTGGCATAGCCTTGTAAGATGTTGCGGACTTGGTGCTGTCTACCGCTATCGCTTATGTCATAGGCAATCAGATAAAATCGGCGTATGCTCATGTTTTATTTTGGGCTTGATGCTTACTGCTATTATCGGCAGGTTGTATGTTGTATGCATTGATGACAAATTTGTGTTTGATGATGGTGTCTGAAATAGCAGATATGATGCGGTTTTTAAATTAACGAGGTAAGGTTCGGATGACTGTTTGGTTTGTTTCTCGCCACCAAGGTGCCATTGATTGGGCGGTGCGTGAATCAGGCTTTTCGATTGATCGTTTCGAACCGCATTTGAATACGGATGAGGTCGCTGATGGCGATGTGGTATTGGGTACGTTGCCGCTGCATTTGGCCGCGGATGTATGTGCCAAAGGTGCGGTATTTTACTTTTTACAGTTGCCGCAGGAGCTGTCGGGACGTGGGTCTGAATATACGGCCGATGAGATGGTATGTATGGGGGCGCGTTTACGCCGGTTTGATGTATCGAGCCGTAAGGATTAAGGCGGCATATTGACAGGGAAAATGAAAATGAAAGAAAAGATTTTGGTCGTGGTGTCGGGAATGACGCCGCAAATTATTACGGAAACTGTGTTTGCCCTTGCTCAAAAGCAATGGATTCCCAACCGTATTGTGGCGCTGACGACTTTGGCCGGTGCGGAAAAAATCAAAAGCCGGTTGCTGGGCGAAAACGGATATTTCAGACGGCTGCGTCAGGAATATGATTTGCCGGATATTCACTTTGATGAGCATTCTATTGAGATTATCCGCGATGAGGATGGCTCTTTGGAAGATATTCGTACGCCGGAACAAAATAATGCGGCAGCAGATATGATTGTGCGATGGATTCGGGATTTGTGTGCCGATAAGAATACGGAGTTGCATATTTCAATTGCAGGCGGACGAAAATCTATGGGGTTTTATATCGGCTATGCTTTGTCGCTTTTTGGCAGAAAACAGGACAAGATGTCCCATGTTTTGGTGGAAGAGGCTTTTGAAACGCATCCGGAATTTTTCTATCCGCCTAAAAATGAGCTGTTTTTAAACACGAGCAAGCATGGGATGATGAATGCATCTAAGGCACAAGTCATGTTGGCAGAAATTCCGTTTGTCCGCATGGGTGGCGGAAAAGTGGATTGGACGCTGACGGAAGGACAAACTTTTTCTCAAGCTGTGATGTGTATACAAGAAATGTTGGATGATACGCAGGTTGTTATTGATGTGGAAAAAGGGCACATCCACTTTGGTACGGTTTGCGTGGAAAATCTGACTCCTCGAGAATTTTCCGTCTATCTGACAATGGCGCAACTGTGCATAGACGGCCGGAAAATCAAGCAGGAAGAAGAGGAAGAATTGGCATGCTTGGTTTGGGCAAACTATAAAAATCGCCGCAAAAAATCTGATGAGATTACATTGGAAAAATGGTTGGAAGACGATGGCGTGAAATTAGGCTCGTTCTTTTGGGCTCGATTCGGCGAAGACCGCTCAAATATTGCGAAGAAATTCCGCAAGGTTATGGGGGAATACGGCAAACAATTTACCATCCATGCGGAGGGAAAACGTAATAAGCTGTATTATTTGCCTCTAGAGCCATCTTCTATCGATATTCAAAACAAATGATAGCCCAAGCAAAGGCCGTCTGAAATTTTCAGACGGCCTTTTTATTTATCCAAACACTTATTTCCGTTAAAACTTTATCTCAACAATTCATCGGTAACGCGTTGCAGAAATTCGATGCGCTCGGGTTTGGCTTCGCCTGATTCGGCAGCGGCTTTGACAGCGCAGCCGGGTTCGGCACGGTGGGTGCAGTTGTGGAAACGGCACTGGCCGATGAGGTGGTGCAGGTCGGGAAAGTATTGCAATAAATCGGCAGCTTGGAGATGGTGCAAGCCGAATTCTTGCAGGCCGGGGGAATCGATGAGTCGGGTCTCTGCGTTTAAATCGTACAGTTGGGCGTGGGTGGTGGTGTGTTTGCCGGAGTCGAGCGCGGTGGAAATGTCGCCGGTTCGGGCGGCTTGGTTGCCGAGTAGGGCGTTAGTCAGGGTGGACTTGCCCATGCCGCTTTGTCCGAGCAGGATGTTGGTTTGTCCTTCTAAAATGGGACGCAGGATGTCGGCGTTTTCCAATGCGTTGGTTTCGACCACGGAGTAGCCGAGGTTTTCGTAGAATTTGAGTTTTTCGCGCCATTGGGCGGTTTCGGGGAGGTCGGCTTTGTTGAGGACGATAACGGCGTCGATGCCGGCCGCTTCTGCCGCGAGGAGGGCGCGTTGCAACAGGGCTTCGCTGGGTGAGGGGCTGGCGGCGGTTACGATGAGCAGTTGAGTAACGTTGGCGGCAATCAGTTTGGTTTTCCACGCGTCTTGGCGGTAGAGCAGGCTTTCGCGCGGGAGGTAGTCTTCAATCACGACTTGTTCGCCGTTGATGGGGCTGATGCGGACTTGGTCGCCGCAGGCAAAATCAACGCGTTTTTTGCGGGTGGTGGCGTCATATGTTTGGCCGTCGGAGGTGCGGACAATATAGCGGCGGCCATAGCTGGTAATGATTTGGGCGGTATCGGTCATGATGGGGTTTATTGTTTGGAATGGTGTGATTGTACCGAAAGTCGGCTATGGCCGTCTGAAAACTTGTTTGCACCTTTTAACTTTCTTTGGCTTGGTTTTTTGGTGTTTCTGCCCTATATTTGCAATGTATTTGTTTTCAGGAGATTTTTTATGGATTTCAGTCAGTTGCTCAATCAGGTTTTGGGTGCGGCTCAAAAAGGTAGCAAAGCGGTGGCGGACAGCCCACTCAATTCTTTCGGCGGCGGCGCACTGACGGGTGCTTTGGCATCGATGCTGTTGAAAAAGAAAAACACGAAGAAGCTGGTCAAGGCCGGCTCGGTCGCTGCTTTGGGTTTTCTGGCTTATAAAGGCTATCAAAACTGGAAACAAAACCGCCAACAGGAAGAATTGCCGCAAAGTGCGTTCCAACCTGCCGGCCTGATTGGAGAAAACCACAGCCGTGTGATTTTGCAAACGATGATTGCGGCGGCGGCTTCAGACGGCCTGATTGACGATACGGAACGTGCGGCGATTGAGCGTGAAAGCGGCAGCGACGCGGAAACGGCGGCATGGTTGCAGACTGAATATGCGCAACCGGCCTCTATCGAGCAAATTGCCGCTTCTGTCGGCAGCGACGAGGCTTTGGCAGCTGAAACTTATCTGGCGGCCCGATTGGTCTGCGCAGACTTGTCGCGCAAGGAAATCGTGTTCCTGAGCCGTTTGTCCCAAGCTTTGAATTTGGACGACCAACTGGTCGAAAGCTTGGAAAAACAGCTCGAATTGGCTTAAGCTTGATTTAAAAGGCCGTCTGAAACTTGATTTCAGACGGCCTTTCGACTTAATTTCAGAGTAAAATAACCCTTTCGACATATTAAAGGCTGTCTGAACATGAATAAACTTTTTTCCACATTCAAAACGTTTTTAGCCGCTTCGTCCGTCTTGGTATTGGCTGCCTGTCCGAGCGGCAACGCGCCGCAATCCAAACCTTCTACGCAGGGTCAAAATACGGTTTCACGTCCTGCACCCAAACCGAAAGCCACGGTTGCGCTGGCTTTGGGCGGCGGCGCGTCCAAAGGTTTTGCCCATATCGGTATTATTAAGGTTTTGAAAGAAAACAATATTCCGGTCAAAATCGTTACCGGTACATCCGCTGGCTCGATTGTCGGCAGTATGTACGCTTCGGGAATGTCGCCCGACCGCCTCGAATTGGAAGCGGAAATTTTGGGTAAAACCGATTTGGTGGATTTGACCTTGTCCACCAGCGGCTTCATCAAAGGCGAAAAACTGCAAAACTACATCAACCGCAAAGTCGGCAACCGTCCGATGCAGCAATTCCCCATCAAATTTGCCGCCGTTGCGACCGATTTTGAAAGCGGCAAACCGGTGGTGTTCAACGTCGGCAATGCCGGACAGGCCGTCCGCGCTTCCGCTTCGATTCCGAACGTGTTCCAGCCTGTCGTTATCGGCAACCGCAAATATGTAGACGGCGGCCTGTCGCAGCCCGTACCGGTCAGCGCGGCGAAAAAACTGGGTGCAAACTTCATCATTGCCGTCGATATTTCCGCCCGTCCGGCCAAAAATGTCAGCCAAGGCATGTTCTCCTATCTTGACCAAACCTTCAACGTAATGAGTCAAACTGCGTTGCGCCAAGAATTGGGCCAAGCCAATGTGGTCATCAAACCGCAGGTTTTGGAGCTGGGTTCGGTTGGTGGCTTCGACCAAAAACAACGCGCCATCCAATTGGGCGAACAGGCCGCTCGCGCCGCGCTGCCTGAAATCAAACGCAAACTGGCAGCATACCAGTATTAATCATCCGCCGTTTGAACAGGCCGTCTGAAAGTATGTTTTTCAGACGGCCTTTCTCGTGCAAATCTGCTAAAATCACGCGTTTCCTACAAATCATAAAATCCTAAAAAAATGAATATCTTTTACGAAGAGTCCGGCCAATTCAAAGTTGCCTCTATTGTCCAAAAAAACGACGCCACCTACCAAGTCGATACCCAACACGGCAAACGCACCAAAGTGAAGGCAAACAATGTCTTTGCCGAGTTTGACGGCGATATGGCGGCATTTTTGGAGAACGCGCAGGCACAGGCGGCGGACATCGACACCGATTTATTGTGGGAAGTATGCGGCGAAGAGGAATTTACCGCCGAAGCCATCGCCGAAGAATATTACGGCCATGCACCGACAAAAACCGAGCTGGCGGCAACTTTGATTGCGCTTTACGCCGCGCCGATGTATTTCTACAAAAAAGCCAAAGGCGTGTTCAAAGCCGCGCCGGAAGAAACCTTAAAACAAGCGCTTGCAGCGATCGAACGCAAAAAACAGCAAGACGCGCAAATCGACGCTTGGGCGGAAGCCTTGAAACGCGGCGAGATGCCGTCTGAAATCGCGGCGGATTTGAAAACCATCTTACATGCTCCCGACAAGCAGTCGCTGACCTACAAAGCCTTTACCAAAGCCGCCGATGAGCTGAAAATCTCCGCCTACGAACTGGCGAAAAAGACAGGCGGCATTACGTCCATTCCCCAATACCTGCAAGACGGGTTTGAAATCAAATATTTCCCAAAAGGAACAGGCTTCCCCGACCTTCCGCTTCCTGAAATGCCTGACTTGCCTAAGGCTGACGTTACCGCCTTTTCCATTGATGACGAATCGACCACCGAAGTCGATGACGCCTTGAGCCTGACCGACTTGGGCAATGGCATGAAACGCGTCGGTATCCACATCGCCGCGCCGTCGCTTGCCATCAAACAAGGCGACAAAATGGAAAAAAACATCATGGAACGCTTGAGCACGGTTTATTTCCCCGGCGGCAAAATCACCATGTTGCCCGAAAACTGGATTGCCGCGTTCAGCCTTGATGCAGGCGCATACCGCCCTTCCATCAGCATTTATTTCGATGTGGACAACGAGTTCAACGTCGGCACGCCAACCTGCAAAATCGAAGCGGTCAACATCGCTGAAAACCTGCGCATTCAAACCATCGAGCCGTATTTCAACGCCGAAACCGGCTTGGACGAAGCAGGCGAAATGATGTTTGCCCACCATCAAGACCTGATTTGGTTCTATCAATTCGCCATCGCCCTGCAAAAAGCGCGCGGCAAATACGAGCCCGACCGCGCGCCGCAATACGATTACAGCATCGAATTGGATGAGGAAGGCAACGTATCCGTCGTCCGCCGCGAACGCGGTTCGCCCATTGATACGCTGGTCAGCGAGATGATGATTCTTGCCAACAGCACTTGGGCGCAAATGCTGGACGAAAACGAGCTGCCCGGCCTTTTCCGCGTCCAACCGGCAGGCAAAGTGCGCATGAGCACCAAATCCGAGCCGCACATCGGCATGGGCGTGCAACATTACGGCTGGTTTACCTCGCCGCTGCGCCGCGCCGCCGACTACATCAACCAAAAGCAGCTGATCAGCCTGATCGACGACTCTGCCGAGCCACTGTATCAAAACAGCGATGCCGAGCTTTTCGCCGCGCTGCGCGACTTCGATGCCGCCTATACAGCCTACGCCGACTTCCAACGCCAAATGGAAGCCTACTGGAGCCTCGTATACCTGCAACAGCAAGGCACGAGCGAGCTGACGGCCACCATCCTCAAAGAAGACCTCGTCCGCATTGAAGGCCTGCCGCTGGTAACGCGCGCGACCGGTATTCCGTTTGACGCGCTGCCTAAATCGCAGGCATTGTTCAAAATCACTGAATTGGATGCCGAGAAGCAGTTTATCGCGCTCAACTATCAAAAAGCCGTTTTACCGGGCTGATAACGTTATTCCGTTTGAAAAAAGGCCGTCTGAACGCAGAAACAGAAATCTTTGATTTCGTTTTCATCCCCGTTCAGACGGCCTTCATCATCTAAAAATGCTACAATTCCCCTTTTCTGCCCATCATTTCAAACCATGAAAAAAAACGCCCCCCAATCCTTTGAAGAAGCCTTATCCCGCCTCGAAACCCTGACCCAGGCCATGCAAAGCAGCGAAATGCCGCTGGAAGACGCTTTGGCCGCCTATCAGGAAGGCAACGAATTGGTCAGATACTGCCAAACCAAATTGGCGGAAGTCGAGCAGAAACTGCAAGTCTTGGATGCCGGCGAACTGAAGGAGTTGAACCTTGAACCCGGCAAATGAACTCAAAACATGGCAGCAAAAAGCCCAAGCGCAAACCGAATTGCTGCTGGCACATTTCTTGCCGTCTGAAAGCCAAGTGCCGCACACGCTGCATGAAGCCATGCGTTACGTTACCCTCGGCGGCGGCAAACGGCTGCGCCCGCTCTTGGTGCTTGCTGCGTCCGAATTGGGCGAAGCAAACCAAAATGCCGTCGAGCAGGCGATGGCGGCCATCGAAATGGTGCACGTCTATTCGTTGGTTCACGACGATATGCCGGCGATGGACAACGACAGCCTGCGCCGCGGCAAACCGACCTGCCATGTACAATACGACGAAGCCACCGCCCTCTTGGTCGGCGACGCGCTGCAAACCCAAGCCTTCGACGTATTGAGCCGTCCGACCGGCCTGCCTGCCGAACGTCAGCTTGCCATGTTGTCCACACTGGCCCAAGCATCCGGCAGCCTCGGCATGGCGGGCGGACAAGCCATCGACCTTGCCAATGTCGGCAAAGCCATGAATCAGGCCGAATTGGAACAGATGCACAGCCTCAAGACCGGCGCACTCATCCGCGCGGCCGTGGCCTTAGGCGCACTTTCCTGCCCAGACTTAACACCGGATCAAATCCAAACCTTAGATCACTACGCCGCCAAATTAGGTTTGGCTTTCCAAGTGATCGACGATGTATTGGACTGCGAAGCCGATACCGCCACCTTGGGCAAAACCGCCGGCAAAGACTCGGACAACGACAAACCGACCTACGTCAAACTGATGGGCCTGCACGCCGCGCGTACTTATGCAGAAACGCTGATTGCAGAAGCCGTTGCCCTGATCGAGCCATTCGGCGACAAAGCCCTGCGCTTGCGCCAACTGGCAGAGTTTGTTACCGCAAGGAAAAACTAAACCTGTAAATAAACAAAGGCCGTCTGAAACCTGATTTTGGGTTTCAGACGGCCTTTTTAACAGCCTGTTTGGCTTAGGTATCCCATCCCGAATACAGAGTCTTCAAAGTGTATGAAACACCCTGCAAACAGCGTTCACAAAGCCTCAGCCTATCTGTTTAATCCAATAGGGCATCTACAAACGCTTTAGCATTAAACGGACGCAAATCGTCGATGCCTTCGCCTACGCCAATGTAGCGGACAGGAACAGGGCGGTCAGAGGCAAGGGCGGCAAGAATACCGCCTTTGGCTGTACCATCGAGTTTGGTCACGATAAGACCGGTCAGACCCAGCGCTTCGTCAAAGGCTTTCACTTGGTTGACGGCGTTTTGACCGATGTTGGCATCAAGCACGACGATAATTTCATGTGGCGCATCAGGCATGGCTTTTTGCAACACGCGCTTCACTTTTTTAATTTCTTCCATCAAATGAAGCTGCGTCGGCAGACGGCCGGCTGTATCGGCCAGCACGATGTCGATACTGCGCGCTTTGGCGGCTTGGACGGCATCAAAACATACGGCAGCGGAATCGCCTGTGGTTTGCGAAATCACGGTCACATTGTTGCGCTCGCCCCAAGCCTGAAGCTGCTCACGCGCGGCGGCACGGAAAGTATCGCCTGCCGCCAACAACACGGATTTGCCCTGCGCTTGGAAGTATTTGGCGAGTTTGCCGATAGACGTGGTTTTGCCTGCGCCATTGATACCGGCAAGCATAATCACGAAAGGCTCCTTGGTTTCCGGCAAGACCAAAGGCTTCTCCAGAGGCTTAATCAAGTCGTACAGCGCATCTTTCAGCGCACCGCGCAATTCGTTGCCGTCTTTGAGGCCTTTGAGGCTGACCCGGTCGCGCACGTCTTTCATCAAGTATTCGGTGGCTTCCATGCCCATATCGCTGGTAATCAGCACGGTTTCTAGCTCTTCGTACAAATCCTCGTCGATTTGTCCGCCACCAAACACGCCTGCCAATGATTTTGCCATTTTGTCGCGTGATTTGGTCAAGCCTTGTTTCAAACGCGCAGCCCAACTGAGCTTGTGTTCTTCTACCGGAGCAGGGGCTTCAGCCGGTGTTTCTGCAACGGCTTCTTGAGCTTGCTCGACAGCTTCGCTAATTGCTTCAACAGCTTCTTCTTTTGCTGCTTCGGCCTGTTCTGCTGTTTCCTCAGCAGCTTCAGCCACTTCAGACGGCATCTCGGCAACGGTTTCTTGAACCTGTTCCACAGCCTCGCCGACGGTTTCAACAGCCGCTTCTTTTGCCGCTTCAGCCTGTTCCACTGCTTCCTCAGCGACCTCGCCCACTTCAGACGGCATCTCGGCAACGGTTTCTTGAACCTGTTCAACAGCCTCGCTGACGGTTTCAACGACCGCTTCTTTTGCCGCTTCAACGTGTTCTTCTACTTTTTCGACTGTTTCAGACGGCGTTTCGGTTAAAGCTTCTCGAACCTGCTCGACGGTTTCGCTAACGGTTTCAACAGCCGATTCGACAACTGATTCAACATGCCCTTTGACGTTTTCCGCTAAAGATTCGGCATCTTCTTTAATATTTTCAACTACTTGAGCAACTTCAGATTCTACTTTTGCTGCGGTTTCCTGAACTTGAGCCTCATCAGGAGCCGGAGTTTCCTGTTTTTTCTTGCGACGGAAGAAGCTGAACATTAAATTTTCCTTTTAATTTTAGAAACTTGAAATAGGGAGTATTGTAGCGTATTTTACGTGGCAAGGTCGTCTGAAAATCAAGGTTGTCAGGTTTTGGCATTTCCAACGTCTAACAAGACAAACCATCCACACAGGAAACATAGAGATGAATCCCCGCACATTATTTTCACTTTGCACCAAGTTCGGCTGCCTGCTTGCGCTTGGCGCCTGCTCATCCAAAATGATGGATACCGAAGCCGCAACCATACCGCAGGCATTGTCCTCGTTGAAAACCCCTGACAACCGCCCTGCCAGTGTTTTTCTGAAAAAAGACAAACCCACCCTGATTAAATTTTGGGCAAGTTGGTGTCCTTTGTGTTTGTCCGAATTGGGACAAACCGAAAAATGGGCACAAGATGCAAAATTCGGTTCTGCCAACCTGATTACCGTCGCCTCGCCCGGTTTTCTGCACGAGAAAAAAGACGGCGACTTTCAAAAATGGTATGCCGGTTTGAACTATCCTAAGCTGCCTGTTGTGACAGACAACGGCGGCACCATCGCCCAAAGCCTGAATATCAGTGTTTACCCTTCGTGGGCGTTAATCGGCAAAGACGGCGACGTGCAGCGCATCGTCAAAGGCAGCATCAACGAAGCGCAGGCATTGGCGTTAATCCGCGATCCCAATGCCGATTTAGGCCGTCTGAAAAATTCGTTCTACAAACCCGACACACAGAAAAAGGATTCAGCAATCATGAATACGCGCACCATCTATCTTGCCGGCGGCTGCTTCTGGGGCTTGGAAGCCTATTTCCAACGCATAGACGGCGTGGTTGACGCAGTATCCGGCTATGCCAACGGCAAAACGGAAAACCCAAGCTACGAAGACGTTTCCTACCGCGATACAGGCCATGCCGAAACCGTCAAAGTCACCTACGATGCCGACAAACTCAGCCTCGACGACATCCTGCAATACTATTTCCGCGTCGTTGACCCGACCAGCCTCAACAAACAAGGCAACGACACCGGCACGCAATACCGCAGCGGCGTGTACTACACCGACCCCGCCGAAAAAGCCGTCATCGCCGCCGCCCTCAAACGCGAGCAGCAAAAATACCAACAGCCTCTCGTCGTCGAAAACGAGCCGCTGAAAAACTTCTACGATGCCGAGGAATACCATCAGGACTACCTGATTAAAAACCCCAACGGCTACTGCCACATCGACATCCGCAAAGCCGACGAACCGCTGCCGGGCAAAAGCAAAGCCGCCCCGCAAGGCAAAGGCTTCGACGCGGCAACGTATAAAAAACCCAGTGCTGCCGAACTCAAACGCATTCTGACCGAAGAGCAATACCAAGTTACCCAAAAAAGCGCGACCGAATACGCCTTCAGTCATGAATACGACCACTTGTTCAAACCCGGCATTTATGTGGACATCGTCAGCGGCGAGCCCCTGTTCAGCTCTGCCGACAAATTCGATTCAGGCTGCGGCTGGCCGAGCTTCACCCACCCGATTAATGCCTCCGCCGTTACCGAACACGACGATTTCAGCTACAACATGCGCCGCACCGAAGTGCGCAGCCATGCCGCCGACTCACACTTGGGACACGTCTTCGCCGACGGCCCGAAAGACAAAGGCGGCCTGCGCTATTGCATCAACGGCGCAAGTTTGAAATTCATTCCTTTAGAAGAAATGGACGCAGCCGGCTACGGCGCATTGAAAGACAAAGTGAAATAACGGATTGAATCGAAAAAGGCCGTCTGAAAGAGATTTCAGAGGGCCTTTTTAATTTGTCGGATGCAAAGGGTTGGTTTCTTATCTATACAAAAAATCTCAATAACTAAGAAAGTGCGCCCTGCAAAAACCTTTTAAATTCGTTTTGCCAACTCTTCGGCTTTGCCCACATACAACGCAGGGGTCAGCTCAAGCAATTTGGCTTTGGCTTCTGCCGGAATTTCCAACGACTCGATAAAGAGTTTCAACACTTCAGGCGTAATGCCGTCTTTACCGCGTGTCAGGTCTTTCAGCTTCTCGTAAGGATTAGCCACGCCGTAACGACGCATTACGGTTTGGATCGGCTCGGCCAGCAGCTCCCAAGTAGCGTCCAAATCGGCAGCAAGGGCGGCAGGATTCGGCTCAAGCTTGTTCAGACCGCGCAGATGGGCGGCAAAGCCCAATACGGTATAGCCCACACCTACGCCCATATTACGCAATACGGTGCTGTCGGTCAGGTCGCGCTGCCAACGGGAAATCGGCAGTTTTTCAGACAAAAAGCCCAATACGGCATTGGCCATACCGAGGTTGCCTTCGGAGTTTTCAAAGTCGATCGGATTGACTTTGTGCGGCATGGTGGAAGAACCGACTTCGCCTGCTTTGACTTTTTGTTTAAAGTAACCCAAAGAAATATAGCCCCAAACATCGCGGTTAAAGTCGATCAGAATCGTATTAACACGGCTGATGGCTTGGAAGAATTCCGCCATATAGTCATGCGGCTCGATTTGAATGGTGTAGGGGTTGAAGGTCAGGCCTAGACTGATTTCAACGAAGTTGCGGCAATGGGTTTCCCAATCCACATCGGGATAAGCGACCATATGGGCATTGTAGTTGCCGACTGCGCCGTTGATTTTGCCGAGGAACTCTTGCGCTTGCAGGTTTCTAAACTGACGTTGCAGGCGGTACACGACATTGGCGATTTCTTTACCCAATGTGCTTGGCGTAGCAGGTTGGCCATGCGTGCGGCTCATCATAGGGACGGCAGCCAACTCATGCGCCATGCCGGTCAACTTCTCGATGATTTCGGTCAGTTTCGGCAGCAAAACAGCCTCACGTGCTTCTTGCAGCATTAAAGCGTGGGACAGGTTGTTGATGTCTTCGCTGGTGCAGGCAAAGTGGATGAACTCGCTGGCAGCAGCCACTTCAGGCACGCCGGAGAAGCGTTCTTTCAGCCAATATTCGATGGCTTTGACGTCGTGATTGGTGGTCAACTCAATGGCTTTGACGGCGGCGGCATCTTCAAGCGAGAAGTTTTCGATCACTTTGTCGATTTCGGCAAGCGTAAAATCGCTGAAAGCAGGAACTTCTACAATCTTAGGCTCGGCGGCAAGGGCTTTGAGCCAGTTTAATTCAACTTTGACACGCGCACGCATCAGGCCGTATTCGGAGAAAATCGGACGCAATGCTTCAACGGATTTGGAGTAGCGGCCATCTAATGGGGAAAGTGCAGCGATAGGGTTAATCATGTCGGATCTTCCTATGGGATGAAAACCAAATTGTTTGCAATTATACATGATTTTACACTCCAAGGCCGTCTGAAAGACAGGTTTCAGACGGCCTTTTCAGCGTATTTTTCATAAAATTCTTTTCAGAGGTTCAACTTTGCAAAATCGATTTACGATATATGCCATCTTCACGGATAATATCGGCTGACTTTTTGTAAATAATGAGGTTTTATGAATATCAAACGTTTTTCCCTAGCTGCAACCATATTTGCGGCTTTGATGTTGAGTGCCTGTGAAACAACTACCACATCGAGCGGCGGCGGCAGCTGGACCAATATCGGCACCATCTCTGAAGGCAATATCAAAGTGGCCATTGATAGAAGCAGCATTAAAAGAAATGGCGCACTGGTTACTTTCCGCGATAAAAAAACCGTTTCCAAACTGAAAGAAGAGCGTTTCGTCAATACGCCGGCCTATAAAACAGCCATCGGCAACTGGGAAATTCATTGCTCAAACAAAACCTATCGCCTGGCAGCGCTGCAACTGATGGACGAACACGGCCGGGTGATTTCCAACCAAAGCTATACGCCGACCAGCATCCGCCCAATGAGCGTCATGAGCGGTACGATTACTGAAAAACAATACGAAACTGTGTGCGGACATAAGCTTTAATCCACACTTATTCACAAAGTTATCCACAGTTTAAATATTTAAAAGGCCGTCTGAATGCTTTGAATATCAAGTTTCATACGGCCTTTTTATGTTTTGATGGAAATTTATCTTCAAATTTATCCACAAAATTTGTTTATTCAAAAATGATTTATTACAGTGATTCATTTATGCTCAAAATTTGCTTCATTCTTTGCAAGAGCATTTCACAAAATACTGCTTTCTACTCTATTTACTGACTTACTATCTGCTTAATCGAGCTGTATTTACAGACTGCTATGCATCAAACTGGATCTGCGCTAAATACTTTTCACAAAGGTATTCCAATCTTTTGGAAAAAATTTTCTTCTCCAAATAAATACCTTTCCTTTGATAATACAGCCCTTCTTTAACGCAGCCTTGCCCCCGTTTCTCCGTCAATAATCTGGCTAGGCGTTTTCTGCTTACCTATCAATCCGCCTACAACCCAGACTTTCCTGCCAAACTGTCTCCTGACTTCCCTTTCTGTTTTGCACGCCCGTTTGCCTGCACGATTGCATGAAGTAGAGACTAAAGGCATTTCCAAAACCTGACACAAACGTCTTGCACCTGCGTGCGCAGGAACCCTGACAGCCAATTTACTGCGTCCTTTCCCACGCAATGAGGGTAATACTTTTTTGCCGACCGGCAATAAAAAAGTTTTCGGAGCCGGCCATGCTTCATGCAGCATGGTTTGGATATTTTCAGACGGCCTTTGCAGCAAAGGTTGCAACTGTTCCAAGCTATGGCCAATGACAATCATGCCTTTGTGTTGCGGTCGTTTTTTCAGATGAATCAGTTGATTGAGTGCTTTGGGCAAAGTAGGGACACAGCCCAAGCCATAGCAAGACTCGGTAGGATAGGCGACCAAACCGCCTTTTTTAAGATGCGCCTGCAGCTTGCGTTGGGCTGCAGCCGATAAAATTCTGGGGAACATCATCATATACCAAGGCCGTCTGAAACTGCGATTGTCGGACAATCTGTGTTCAGACGGCCTATTTCTATTCATTATTAACGGTTGATGGCTTTATCGGCAATGTCTTTACGGTATTGCATACCGTCAAAACGGATTGTTTCCAATGCCTCATAAGCCTTGCTTTTAGCTTGTGCAACATCATCGCCCAAACCGACTACACACAATACACGGCCGCCGTTGGTTACCACTTCGCCTTTTTCATTCGTTGCAGTACCGGCATGGAAAACTTTACCGATTTGATTGGCCTTATCCAAGCCAAAGATCACATCGCCTTTTTTTGGAGAATCAGGATAATTTTGTGCGGCCAATACCACGCCTACTGCAGTCTGCGGATTCCATTCGGCGGTAACACTATCCAGTTTGCCGTCAATTGCCGCTTCAACCAAATCCACCAAATCACTATCCAAACGGCTCATAATCGGCTGGGTTTCAGGGTCACCGAAACGGCAGTTAAATTCGATGGTATAAGGCGCACCGGTTTTATCAATCATCAAGCCCGCGTATAAAAAGCCGGTAAATTCATGACCTTCTGCTTTCATACCGGCCACAGTCGGCAAAATAATTTCATTCATCGCGCACTCGTACACATCAGGCGTTACCACCGGAGCAGGGCTGTACGCGCCCATACCGCCGGTATTAGGACCTTTGTCGTCATCCAGCAGGCGTTTATGGTCTTGACTGGTTGCCATCGGCAAAACATGATTGCCGTCCACCATAACGATAAAGCTTGCTTCCTCGCCTTGCAGGAAATCTTCAATCACAACACGTGCGCCTGCATTGCCCATTTTGTTACCCAACAACATATCGTCAATAGCGGCATGGGCTTCATCCAAAGTCATGGCGACAATCACGCCTTTGCCGGCAGCCAAACCATCCGCTTTAATAACAATCGGCGCACCTTTTTGGTTGACGTAATCATGTGCCGCATCGGCATTTTTAAAGGTTTGGTATTGCGCGGTTGGAATCTTATATTTTGCCATAAATGCTTTAGCAAAATCTTTTGAACTCTCCAGCTGAGCCGCGTATTGAGTCGGACCAAAAATCTTCAATCCGGCAGCACGGAAATCATTCACCACACCGGCAGCCAAAGGAGCTTCAGGGCCGACTACGGTAAAGTCAATATTTTCATTACGGCAAAAATCAATCAAATCTTGATGCGCCGTCAACGCTACATTCTGCAGTTTAGGCTCAATTGCCGTTCCGGCATTACCAGGTGCAACAAAGACAGTTTCTACTTTAGACGACTGCGCCAATTTCCAAGCCAGTGCGTGTTCACGTCCACCATTACCAATAACGAGCAATTTCATACCATCTCCTTGAAGAATAGATGTTGTAAATAAAATTCAATCGATGGAATATTGTTCCATCTTGCCTAGCTGTTTCAAATTAAGAATAATATCGCACCAAGACAACCATACTCTAATTTCAAACAACGAAAGGACAAATCATGCAAAAACGTATTGACGAAATTCAAAACAAATACCGCGAATGGTGCGAATTACTGCCGCAACTGGAAGCAGATATCGCCCGCTGGAAACATGCTGCAAGCCTCATGCAAGACATGGATGACTTCTATACCAACGAATACCAAGCATGCCATCAAGCCATTGAAGAAGGGGCAGATGTTGATTTGCGCACACAGGGCGAATACAGCATTATGAGCGAAGATGCCCTATGGAACGCACTGGGGGAATTTCATCAACTGGCTTGGGAACACCTGCGCTCAAGCGTAAATGCTTTAGACAGATACCAAAGCTAAAACATTAAAGGCCGTCTGAAACTTTTGATTTCTCAAATATGTTCAGACGACCTTTTATTTAAACGGCTTCTCAATATCTACTCCAATCTGGCGCGTATTTTTCCAAGCAGCAATACAAGCTTCATAATCGGCCAACGCTATTTTCACTGTCAACTTACAATCCAGCTGCAAATCCTGTTCCACAATATCGGCTTGATATTGTTTGGCAATCCGTATCGCCTCATTCAAAACAGGATATTCACACTTCAACCAAACTGTCTTTTCGACATTCTTTTCAACAACTTCTGCTATTGCCAGTGCCTGAGCCGTTGATTCCTTATACGCATGAATCAAACCGGGAACGCCCAATAGCGTACCACCAAAATAACGCACAACCACAACCAACACATCCGTTACACCGACAGAATCAATCTGCCCCAAAATAGGGCGGCCTGCGCTTCCGGACGGTTCTCCATCATCGTTTGCGCGAAACTGCATTCCATCCACACCCAATCGATAGGCGTAACACCAATGTCGCGCCTTGTGATGCTCTTCCTTTAATGGGTCGAGATATTTCTTCACATCGGCCAAAGTGCGAATCGGATAGGCGTATGCAATGAAGCGACTGCCTTTATCTTTAAATTCAGCCTGTGTTGGAGTGGTAATGGTTTTATAGGTCGTAATCATGCCAAAATATTTTCAGACGGCCTTATATAACGAAGGCCGTCTGAACGTTTCACGTGAAACATTATTTTTTCAGTGCTTCAGTCAGTTGAGGCACAACTTCAAACAAATCACCAACCAAGCCATAATCTGCTACATTGAAAATCGGAGCGTCAGCATCTTTGTTGATAGCAACGATCACTTTACTGTCCTGCATACCGGCAACGTGTTGGATAGCACCAGAAATACCGATAGCGAAGTATAGTTGCGGCGCAACCACTTTACCGGTTTGTCCGACTTGGGCATCGTTTGGCGCATACTCGGCATCCACTGCCGCACGGGAAGCACCAATCGCTGCACCCAAAGCATCCGCCAAAGGAGTCAACACTTCATTGAATTTTTCAGCACTGCCCAATGCACGGCCACCGGAAACAATCACTTTTGCCTGAGTCAATTCAGGGCGGTCAGACTGAGAAAGTTGACGGTTTACGAAACGGCTCAGGTTTTGAGCAGGCGTTGCCTCAACATTGACCACTTCTGCATTACCGCCTTGTCCGGCAGCATCAAATGCGGTTGCACGGAAAGTCAGCACCAGTTTTTCAGAATTGGATTGAACGGTTTCAAATGCATTACCGGCATAAATCGGACGGACAAATTTCGAGTTATCCACAACTTCGGTTAAATCCGAAACTTGTGGCACATCCAACAGGGCGGCTACTCGGGGCAACAGATTTTTACCAAACGCAGTTGCAGTCGCAGCCACATAGCGGTAATCCGCAGCCAGTTTAACAACCAAAGGCGCTAATTCTTCTGCCAAACCTTCGGCGAAATAGGGCGCATCGGCTACCAAAACTTTCGCTACGCCTGCAACCTGTTTTGCCTCTTCAACCACCGCAGCAGCATTGCTGCCGGCAACCAATAAATCTACATTACCCAATTTGGCGGCAGCCGTTACCGCATGCAAAGTGGCAGGATTCAAATGTTGGTTATTATGTTCCGCAATAATCAATACGCTCATTTCATACTCCTTAGATCACTTTGGCTTCGTTTTTCAGCTTTTCAACCAACTCGACAACATCAGCCACTTTCACACCGGCTTGACGTGCTTTAGGTTCGGCAAATTTCACGGTATTCAAACGCGGAGAAATATCCACAGCCAAATCGGCAGGACTCAATTTTTCCAAAGGTTTTTTCTTTGCCGCCATGATATTAGGAAGTTTGACAAAGCGTGGTTCGTTCAAACGCAAATCTGCACTGATGACCGCAGGCAGCTTCAATACAACAGTCTCTTCGCCGCCGTCAATTTCACGGGTTACCAATGCTTCTTCGCCTTCAATTTGCACTTTTGATGCAAAAGTACCTTGAGCCGCATTTAACAACGCAGCCAGCATTTGGGCAACTTGGTTGGCGTCATCGTCAATTGCCTGTTTGCCCAGCAATAAAATTTGCGGATTTTCTTTATCCGCAACAGCTTTCAGCAATTTCGCAACAGCCAAAGGCTCCAACTTCGCATCAGTCTCAACATGAACCGCACGGTCGGCACCCATCGCCAAAGCAGTACGCAACGTTTCTTCGCATTTTTTCTCGCCAAGAGAAACAGCAACAATCTCGCTTACTTTTCCGGCTTCTTTCAAACGGACAGCTTCTTCTACCGCGATTTCATCAAACGGGTTCATCGACATTTTGACATTACCGATATCCACATCGGAACCATCGGCTTTTACACGAACTTTGACGTTGTAGTCCACTACGCGCTTTACTGCGACCAGTGCTTTCATTCAATTCTCCTAAAAAGAATGTCCATCAAATCAAGCATACTGCTTTTGATACATTCTTTATATAAAATCCAATTCGATCTTTCACCAACATGATAAAACCAAATTTGTATAAATCTTGGCAAATAGAGCGGAATTATATCATTTCTAAAGCATTTACTCAGAAAATAAATCCACCCCCTCCAGCAATTATTTACCGTACGCTGCAATACAATCCATCAAGGTTTGATAAACCTCGTCAACATTGGGAATTTGAGCAATACCGCCTAAATTTTTTGCATAAGCCGAAACTTGAACGCCGGTCTTGGCCGGATCGGTGTCTGTATAAATTCCTACAACAGGCTTTTCCAAGGCATTGGCAAGATGCAGTAGTCCGGTATCTACACCAATAATACCCTCTGCGTTTTTCAATAAAAATGCAGCCTGTAATAAATTCATTTTGTCGCAAACCGAAGCGAACGGTAAATCGCTTGAAATCTGCTCCGCACGCATTTTTTCGGTTTCATTTCCCCATGGCAGATACACATTGCATTGTTGTTCTTCATTCAACTTTTTCAATAATGCATGCCAGTGTTCTACCGGCCATAATTTACTGTCGCGACTGGTTGCATGCAAAGCAACGTAATAGGGAGATTGCAAATTTTTCAGACGGCCTGATTCAGGAACCAACAAACCAAATACCTGCGTTTCAGGCATTGTATAACCAAATGCTTGGGCGAATAATTCACGGTTTCTCCAGACCGCATTTTTGCCTTTCGGTACGGCAAATGTTTTACTGTACACAAGGGCAGCCAAACTTTCACGCGCGCTGTGTTTATCCAAACCGTAAATAGGGGATTTCGCCATTTTGGCAAAGCATGCGCTTTTAATCAGTCCTTGACTATCTAAAATAAAATCAAAAGATTCAGCCTGTAAATCCGTTTTCAGACGGCCTATTTCACGCCATGTTTCAGCCTGAAAAAGCTGTTTGCGCCACTGCCGCCATTTCATTACATGAACCTTTTTGACAAAAGGATGTAAGCGGGCGATATCTGCAAACCCTGCCTCACACAGCCAATGGAGCTCCACATCAGGACATTGTCGCGCCAAATCTTCAACTGCGGGCAACGTATGAATTAAATCGCCCATACTGGACAAGCGGACAAGTAAAATCTTCATATTTTGGAAAATGTTTCACGTGAAACAACAGAATTTAAAAATATAATTTATTGATTATTAATATATTTTCTTATTTCTTCGGCGTTTTCTAAAATAATAGCCCCGGCAGAATGCATTTCCTGCCATGCAGATTCAACCGTTTTCGGAGCAATGCCACGGCAAGCAGCCTGATTGACAATGACTTTCCAAGCACCCCCTTTAAGCAACTGTAAAACTGTTGTCTTCACACAATAATCCGTTGCCAAACCGCCGACAATAACTGTATCTGCATTTTGACAGCGCAACCATTCTATCAAACCTGTACTGAGCTTTTCTTCAATATCGTGAAAACATGCACCGTAAGGGTGTAACTCAGGATCAACGCCTTTCCAAACGCAATAATCGTATTCTTTGGCTAAAGGCAGGCCATCCAACAAATCATAGCCATATGTTCCAACCATCGCATGCGATACCCAAGTCAAATCCGCATCGGGTAAACCCGTCAGTTTTAACATATCAACAGGATTATCCACAAGCCATTTTGCCGCGGCATGATGCGCATCTTTCGTCATTACGCGTAAATCTGCCAATGCAGCTTGGGCATTGAGTTCATCCGCAATCAGATGACCTTCGGCAACGGGCAATTCTTTCGGGCACAAAGGCGTAAACGTTTTTTGTGCATCTACATCGATAGAAACAATCATGGATTAACATAACCTATTGATTTTATTTTATATTATTCGAATTAAGCATTTATTGCCAATGTACGGACATTTGGAATAAATGCTTTGTATTATAACAAATTACTACCGCAAAATGTGGGAAAACATCTGTGATATGATGACAGTTTGCACAGAATATTTATCCACAAATTATGTCCTATTCGATTACGCCTATTGCAACCGTTCATTCTCCCTACAAACAAAAATTCGGCATTGCCCGCCAACCCGGTTTGGTTCCTGCAGCAGAAATTTGCATTGAACTCACTCCTGAATTTACCGCAGACAGCGTTCGGGGCTTGGAAGATTTCGACTATGTGTGGATAAGCTTTATTTTTCACGGCGTATTGGATGAAGGTTGGGCGCAAATGGTGCGTCCGCCACGGCTTGGAGGCAAACAAAAAATGGGCGTATTTGCCACGCGCAGCCCGCACCGCCCCAACCATCTCGGTTTATCCCTGCTGAAACTCGAACGCATTGAAACAGGAAAACCTGTCCGCATCTATTGCAGCGGTGCAGACCTGTTGGACGGTACTCCGATAGTGGATATCAAACCCTACATCCCCTTTGTCGAATCCAAACCTGACGCATCATCAGGCTTTGTCAGCGGCAAACCTGAAGAATTGAACGTTGTCTGGGCAGAAAGTACGCTTGCGGAACATTTATCCACAGAAAAAAAACATCTCATTGAGCAAAGCATCGCCCAAGATCCTCGTCCTGCCTATCAAGATATTCCCGAACGGATTTATGTGATGAATATTGCGGATTATGAAGTACAGTTTAGGATAGAAAACAAATGTGCCACAGTGATTAAACTATCCACAACCTGATTGCAAATTGAATCTATCTACACACAAAAGGCCGTCTGAAATATTCAGACGGCCTTTGAATTATTCACAGACTGATTGATTCAACCTGTTATCCTTTAGATTTTGCTGGCAAAGAATTCCAAGGTACGAACCAATTGGCAAGTGTAAGACATTTCATTGTCGTACCAAGCAACAGTTTTCACCAATTGTTTGTCGCCAACTGTCATCACGCGGGTTTGAGTTGCATCGAAAAGTGAGCCGTATTCAATACCGATGACGTCGGAAGAAACGATTTGATCTTCAGTGTAGCCTAAAGCATCGTTGGCAGCAGCCTTCATGGCTGCATTGATTTCTTCTTTGGTAACAGGACGTTCGAGAACAGAAACCAGTTCGGTCAAAGAGCCGGTAGCAACAGGAACGCGTTGGGCAGAACCATCAAGTTTGCCGTTCAACTCAGGAATAACCAAGCCGATGGCTTTCGCGGCACCGGTGCTGTTCGGTACGATATTCAAGGCAGCGGCACGGGCACGGCGGAAGTCGCCTTTGCGGTGTGGCGCGTCAAGGGTGTTTTGGTCGCCGGTATAAGCGTGGATGGTGGTCATCAGGCCTTCAACAATACCGAACTCTTTTTGCAATACCGCAGCCATAGGGGCCAAACAGTTAGTCGTACAAGAAGCGGCAGAGATAACGGTTTCACTGCCGTCCAAAATATCTTGGTTTACGCCGTATACAACGGTTTTCACATCATTGCCGCCAGGTGCGGAAATTACAACTTTGCGCGCACCGGCACGGATATGGGCTTCAGCTTTGGTTTTGCTGGTAAAGAAACCGGTACATTCGAGAACAACGTCCACACCCAGCTCGCCCCAAGGCAATTCTTCAGGATTAGGATTGGCAAATACTTTGATTTCTTTGCCGTTAACAACAATCGCATCATCTTTCAATTCGGCAGAGCCTTCAAAGCGGCCTTGAGTACTGTCGTATTTAAAGAGGTGCAGCAGCATATCGGCAGGAGTCAAGTCGTTAACAGCAACGACTTCGATACCTTGGGCTTTTTCAATTTGACGCAATGCCAGACGACCGATGCGGCCAAAACCATTAATCGCTACTTTAATACTCATTTTGCTACTCCTATTAGATGGAATGGGAAAAATTTTTCAGTAAGTCCATTGTATCCTGAAATAAAATTACTTTCTAGGATTACAGATAATTACTTTTAAGTTGTTTGATTTAAATAAAGAAAACATGAAATTCTTGTTTGTAGGAAAATATCAGACAAATCGAACCAGTCCTGACTTTTGATATTTTATTTCATAAAAACTGTTTTCCAATCTTAAAAGTTTCATAAGTTTATGGAAATCATAAGCTTAGTTCTATTCCTCCATATTTTGCCGATTTTGTGTTGATAATTCAGTATTTTTTTCAAATCATAATATTTTAATTTTTAAAATGATAATTTTGATGAAGAACCAAACTATCTGTGGATAACGGAATAACTTTCTTTAAAACCAATTTGATAATTAATTTTTATCTTTGAGGCCAACCTCAACTGAATGCCGGAATAAAAAAGGATAGAATCTTAGTTTTCCTATTTAGCTGTGGATAAAACCCAAATTACCCACTTCAATTTCACATACTATTGTGGATAATTAAAATTTTGAAATTCACACCCGCAAAATATCCATATTAGCAAATACTATTAAAAATGATGGCTTGTTTTTTCCTTTTTAACGTATCATATCCATCAGACTTTTTAAAAGGAAGCAATTATGCTGCAACGGACTTTAGCCAAATCAGTAAGCGTTACCGGCGTCGGCCTGCATTCGGGCGAAAGGGTCGCTCTGACTTTGCATCCTGCCGAAGAAAACAGCGGTATTTCGTTCCGCCGTACTGATTTAAGTGGAGAAATGGGCGAAGTAATCAAATTGAATCCTTATTTGATCAACGATACCCGCCTCTCTTCAACCATCGTTACCGATAAAGGCGTGCGCATCGGCACGATTGAACACATTATGTCGGCACTGTCTGCCTACGGCATCGACAATGCCTTGATTGAATTGAACGCGCCTGAAATTCCGATTATGGACGGCTCCAGCCTGCCGTTTATTTACCTTTTACAAGATGCAGGCGTGGTGGATCAAAAAGCCCAAAAACGTTTTTTGAGAATCCTCAAACCGGTTGAAATCAAAGAAACCGGAAAATGGGTGCGCTTTACGCCTTATGACGGCTTTAAAGTGACTTTAACCATCGAATTTGACCATCCCGTATTCAACCGCAGCGCACCTACTTTTGAGATTGATTTTGCAGGAAAATCCTATATCGATGAGATTGCCCGCGCCCGTACCTTCGGCTTTATGCACGAAGTGGAAATGATGCGCGCCCACAATCTCGGACTGGGCGGCAATTTGAACAATGCTATCGTGATTGACGATATGGATGTCTTGAATCCGGAAGGTTTGCGCTATCCCGATGAATTTGTCCGCCACAAAATCCTTGATGCGATTGGCGATTTGTACATTGTCGGCCATCCGATTATCGGCGCATTTGAAGGTTACAAATCAGGTCATGCCATCAATAATGCGCTGTTGCGCGCCGTTTTGGCAGATGAAAGCGCTTACGAATGGGTTGAGTTTGCCGATGACGAAGACTTGCCCACCGCTTTTCACGAGCTGCCGGCAGCCTGATAGAAAATAGATAAAGCAGTCCAATGAAAAGGCCGTCTGAACCTTTCAGACGGCCTAAATCATGTCGTTTTCCACAAGTAATTATCCACATATTCATCCCTTTTATCTTATTGAAAAATAAAAATATTAAAATTTAACATTATTCTTATACACATCTTATCCATATATTTTCCCAAACTAAAAGACCGTCTGAACAACTAGGTTTCAGACGGCCTTTGCATGTCAAACCGACAATATCAATCGCCCATGACTTTGCCTTCACGACGCGGGTCGGCGCCGCCGAGCAAACCGTCTTTGCCAATTACAATCCCTTGTACGCCGGAATTCAAATCGCGGATTTGGACTTTGTAGCCCAGTTGTTCCAACGCTGCCGCTTTGTCCGCCGCTGCAGTTTTTTCCTCGATTTCATACTGGCTGCCACGATTGAGCATATTCGGCAGTGAAATTGCCGTCTGAATGTCCATACCCCAGTCGATATGCGCCACCAGCGTTTTGGCGACGAAACCGATAATACGGCTGCCGCCGGGCGAACCGACCGCCATATAAGGTTTTCCGTCTTTCATCACAATGGTCGGCGCCATCGAAGAACGCGGCCGTTTGCCGCCTGCCACGCTGTTTGCCACCGTTTTACCGTCTTCTCCGACAGGATTGAAAGCAAAATCGGTCAATTCATTGTTGAGCAGATAGCCGTTTGCCATCAGCCCCGAACCGAACGCATTTTCAATCGAAGTCGTCATTGACACGACGTTGCCGTCTTTATCCACAACCACCAAATGGCTGGTAGACGGCAGCTCGATCGCCATACCCTGCGCGTATTTCTTACCAAACTTGCCCGCCTGAATGTTTTCCAACGCCTTGTCAGCTTTGCGGATTTCTTCGGCACGCGGTTTCAAATAAGCCTGAGAAATCATGGCTCGGGTCGGAACGTTCACAAACGCAGGATCGCCGACATAATAATCACGGTCGGCAAAAGCAATCCGCGACGCATCGCCTATCCAGCGCCAACTGTGGATATTTTCCGACCCCAACGCCTTCATATCCTGATTTTGCAAGACGCCTAAAATCTCGCCCAAAGCAATCGCGCCGGAACTTGGCGCGCCCATGCCGCAGACTTCATATTCGCGATACGGCGCGCAAACCGGTTCGCGCTCGATAACGCGGTAGTTTTTCAAATCCGCCATACTGATTTTGCCGGGGTTATCCACAGCGCCGGTAACGGCACGGACAATATTCTGCGCCTGCGCCCCCTGATAAAACGGCGCGCTGCCTTTTTCCGCCAACAGGCGTACGGAGCGGGCAAATTCAGGGTTTTTCAACACCGTTCCCGCTGCCAAAGGCTTGCCGTCGGGCAGGAAATACGCGGCGGTTTGCGGATAACGTTTCAAAGGCTCCAAATTTTGCTCGATGGATTTCGCCATGCGCGGTGAAACGGCAAAACCTTGTTCCGCCAAAGTAATCGGTTTCTCAAACAGGCTTGCCCACGGCAATTTGCCGTAACGCTTATGGACATCTTCCAGCAGCTTCGGAATCCCCGGCACACCGACCGAACGGCCGCCGACCACCGCTTTCATAAAGCCCATCGGTTTGCCGTTTTCATCCAAGAAAAGTTCCGGTGTTGCCGCTTTCGGCGCTGTTTCACGGGCATCAAACGTCGTCAGCTTTTTCGCCTTATTGTCCCAATACACTAAAAACGCGCCACCGCCCAATCCGGAAGATTGCGGCTCAACCAATCCCAAAGTTGTCTGCATGGCAATCATCGCATCTATCGCGCTACCGCCGCGTTTCAAAATCTCGTAACCCGCTTCGGTCGCCAACGGATTGGCAGACGCCGCCATAAAATGTTTGGCGCGGATCAATTTCTGCTCCGTCAGCCCCGTCCCTTGCTCCGGCGCATGGTTATCCACAGATACAGCGGGCAGGGCAACTTGAGGCTTTTTAACCGGCTGTTGCGCACAAGCGGCCAAAATCAAAACGGATAACAGATTAATACTAAAGGAAAACTTCATATACACACCCTTATTGAAATATTTTCAGACGGCCTTTTCCCGGCTTAAATAAAAGGAAATATGAAAATAGCTTGAAATAAAAAACCATTTGACTATTTCTCTAGTCAATCAGTTCCAATTGGAGAAGTATAAAACAAGCTAAGATTGTGCACAGGCAAAAAATTACCCACAGAATGAAGCAGAAGGAAAAATTTATCCACATCTGCAAACAAGGCTGACCATACTTTATCCTCATCAAAAAATATCAGCTAAGTATTTGAAAAAATTTTGTAATAAAACTTATCAACACGCTGGGGCAGCACTCAATATCATCTTCTATTTATTATTTAAAATCTAATTTATAGTTTGTTTTCCCAAAGGCAAAGGCCATCTGAAACGTAAAGGCATCTTTTCAAAAAATTAAAAAGTTAAGGATTGTTAAAAAGTTGTAAATCAGCTAGAGTTACGCTTGATAAATTTAATTAATAATGGAGTTTCACCAAATGAAAGGCGACATTGGCGTTATCGGCCTTGCCGTGATGGGGCAGAACCTGATTCTCAACATGAACGACAACGGTTTTAAAGTTGTCGCATTCAACCGTACGACCAGCAAAGTAGATGATTTTTTAAACGGCGCAGCCAAAAATACCAATATTATCGGCGCATATTCACTGCAAGATCTGGTTGATAAATTAGAAAAACCGCGCAAAATCATGATGATGGTTCGCGCTGGTTCTGTTGTTGACGATTTTATCGAGCAACTCGTTCCGCTTTTGGACGAAGGCGACATCATTATTGACGGCGGTAATGCCAACTATCCTGATTCCACCCGCCGTACACATGAGCTAGCCGCAAAAGGCATCCGCTTTATCGGTGCCGGCGTATCCGGCGGCGAAGAAGGTGCGCGTCACGGCCCTTCTATCATGCCCGGCGGCGATGAAGCCGCATGGCCTGCCGTTAAGCCGATTTTCCAAGCCATCTCCGCCAAAACGCCTCAAGGCGAGCCTTGCTGCGACTGGGTCGGCCGTGACGGTGCGGGCCACTTCGTCAAAATGGTGCACAACGGCATCGAATACGGCGATATGCAGCTGATTTGTGAAGCGTACCAATTCATGAAAGACGGTTTGGGCCTGTCTTATGACGAAATGCACCAAATCTTCAACGAGTGGAACAAAACCGAACTGGATTCTTATTTGGTTGAAATTACCGCCGCGATTTTGGGTTACAGAGATGAAAACGGTGAACCTTTGGTCGAAAAAATCCTTGATACCGCAGGTCAAAAGGGCACAGGTAAATGGACCGGCATCAATGCCCTCGATTTGGGTATCCCGTTGACCCTGATTTCCGAAGCCGTGTTTGCACGTTGCGTGTCTGCGTTTAAAGACCAACGCGCCCAAGCAAACAGCCTGTTTGGTAAAACCATTACCCCAATTGAAGGCGACAAAGCCGCATGGGTGGATGCTTTGCGCCAAGCCTTGTTGGCATCCAAAATCATTTCTTATGCACAAGGCTTTATGCTGATCCGCGAAGCTAGCGAAAATAACGATTGGGCATTGAATTACGGCAATACTGCCCTCTTGTGGCGCGAAGGCTGCATCATCCGCAGCGCCTTCTTGGGCAATATCCGCGACGCATACGAAGCCAATCCTGATTTGGTATTCTTGGGTTCCGATCCTTATTTCAAAGGCGTATTGGAAACCTGTCTGCCTGCATGGCGTAAAGTGGTGGCCAAAGCGATTGAGTGCGGTATTCCGATGCCTTGCATGGCTTCCGCCATTACCTTCCTTGACGGCTACACTTCCGAGCGTCTGCCGGCCAACCTGCTGCAAGCGCAACGCGACTACTTCGGCGCACACACTTACGAGCGTACCGACAAACCGCGCGGCGAATTCTTCCATACCAACTGGACAGGCAAGGGCGGCGATACCGCTTCAACCACATACGATATCTAATTTGCCAGAGCAAACAAAAGGCCGTCTGAGTATTTCAGACGGCCTTTTTATAGGGTTATCCACAATGAAGAATGAAAAGGTTTAAAGTATTTGATAGATAACTTTATGAAATAAATAAATATTAATAAAGGCCGTCTGAATATTTCAGACGGCCTTTAAAATTGTTCACAACCTTATCAACAGGTTTTCCATAGATTAAACTAGATTTTGCGGATTGCCGGCCACGAAGCGGTTGATGTTGTCCAAAAGGATGTCAAACAGACGGTTGGCGGCCTCTTGGCTTGCCCATGCAATATGTGGCGTGACGATGAGGTTGGGCAGTCGGGCTTTCAGCAGAGGGTTGCCGTCGCGTGGCGGCTCTTGTGTCAATACGTCAAAACCTGCCCCGCCGATTTGGCCGTATTTCAACGCTGCAACCAAAGCGGCTTCATCAACCAAGCCGCCGCGTCCGCAGTTGATGAGGATGGCGCCGGGTTTCATTTGCTGCAATTCGGCTTCGCCTATCATATTGGCCGTTTGCGGCGTGAGCGGGCAATTAAGCGACACGACATCGGCGGAGCGGATGGCTTCGTCAAAGGAAACATAGCCATCTCGGATGCTTTGGGCATTTTTATGTTCGGCGAACACGACATTCATTTTGAAAGCCTGAGCATAAGTTGCCAGCGTTTTACCGATATTGCCGCGTCCGAAAATCGCCAGCGTTTTGCCGTTTAAATCGCGCATCGGGGCGCCGAGATGGCAGAAAAACGGCGAGTTTTCCCACAAGCCTGCCGCAACGTCGCGCTGGTAGGCAGGCAGGTTGCGCATCAGGGTAATCATCATCATAAACGCGTGTTCCGCCACGGATTCATTGCCGTAAGCGCGGATATTGCACACTGCTGTGCCGTTTTGTTTGGCAGCTTCAACGTCCACATTATTGACGCCTGTCGCGGTAACGGCAACCAGCTTGAGTTGTGGATTTTTGGCAAATGCTTGGGCGGAAATCACGACTTTATTGGTAATCACAATGTCTGCGCCGCGGATGCGCTCCAGCGTTTCGTGCGCTTCGGTTGTGCCGTAGCTGCTCAATGTATGTGGAAAATCGAAATCAAACGGGCGGTTGACGAGGGTATCGCGGTCGAGGACGACAATATGGAGTGGGTTCATAAAATTCCTATCAGAAATAAAATATCAATTTATAAAATCTAAATCAGAATAAAGGATTTAAAATATACGCGTTAGTTGATAATAATTATTATATAGCGATTCAAACATCAATGTATTAGGAAAACAGCATGAGACCTTTGCAAAATTCCTTTCCTTCCAACAGCCGAAACCCCAAACACAGGTTTTCGGCTGTTTTTGTTTCAAATATCCACTGATTCTACCCTAATCCCCCTTGGATGCCTGATTATCAGGTATCCGGGGAGGATTAAGGGGGTATTTAGGTAGAATTAGGAGTGATTTGTGGCGAAAACAGCCGAAAACCTGTGTTTGGGTTTCGACTGTCAGCGAAAAGGTGAAGAGAGGTACTTTGCAAAGGTCTCAACCTGAATATGTCAACCAAATCAGCGACAAGCTCGGAGAATTTTTTGGTCGGACGTTGACATAGGAGTTTCAATTCTTATAATTCAGCAATAGATACTGATAAGATGAAAATCTTGGGGAATATATCATTAAAATTAATTTATTAAGGAGATAATTAATGAATATTACATTAGGTCGAAATCATCAAATCAATTGTGATGAAAAGGACCTTTACAAGTTTATCGGCTATTTGGCAAATCATCCTAATGATGTAAATTTGGTTTTTGAAAAAAATAGTGTGCAAGGTGCTTGGGGTGATGAGGGACGTATACAGTTTTTCTCAAGTAAAGCACAAAATATTTTTGTGCCACTAGGATTTAAATTTACGGCAGGCGTAGGTAATATTGCATATAGGCTAAATTGTAATGAGCTTTTTGAAATGCTATCTCAGTTAGGTTTTGTTTCTGGTGGAAAACAAAATCTTTCAACAATAAAAGCAAATATTCCGTCTCAATTTCATGCAGAATTTGATGCTGGTGCGAATATGTAAATTCTAATTTAAAACACGAATCTGCTTCATGAGATTCGTGTTTTTTATTTTTAAAATATTTATTTAAAAATCAAACATTAAAATACGATGCTTCAATGTTTCGTAACTCATAGAAACATCAAACTGATCTGTATTAAATCCTGTATTGAGTACATGAATAAATTCATGGTAATCGTAATTGCCTGTATTAGCACGGTTATCTTGCTCAATACTGTCCAATTTCGCCATCAGGCAAATACGCTGGTAATGTTTGTCAATAACGGCGGTTTTATTGCTTAGGTGAGCCAAATTGAAATGCTGGTTTGGTGTCAGGCAAATCAGATTTTCAGGCAGCGATGCTAAATCAGGAAATTCGCTTGCCATAAAAATATGATGTGCCTGATTGGCTTCTGTGGGATCAAAACGTTGAACTTCGCTGGTTTTGTGTAGCGTTTTGACAAATTTTTTGGCTTTATTAACTAAATAATTCAAATTTGCGGCATTTGCACTATCGGCAAATAGAGCTTGAGCTTCTTTGCGAGTGAGCGATTTTTCTTTGCCTTTATCTCGCCAGTTTAGGCGATTGTAATAAAGCTCGTCTAATGTAATGGGGGTATTGGAAATACTCCCTTTTCTTGTGCCAAAAGTATTATGTTTATAAGCCAATGGATTAATGATTTTGGTAAAAATACGGCGAACTTCTACTTCGGTATTTTTGGGTGTGTTTTGGATAACAAGATCGGTAAACGCCGTTTTCATACTTTCAAACGTATTTTTATTAGGCTGGGCAAAAAAATCGGCAAATTTTGGATAAATACCACTGTCTTTTAATAATTTTTCACTAAATGCTTGGATGAAATTTAGGGCATTTCTTTCACGATTGGCAATATATTGCAGGATTTTATTATTCTGTACGCCGTACCGATAGTATCTAGAAAACTTTTCTTCGCTTAATACGCCACAATAGCTCAGCATTTTAATCGGTTGTGAAAAAAATTTATTGTATTCGCTACCGGCATTTTCAATGGATGGTTTTTTAAATACGGCGGTGGCGATATATTCGGCATAATCTGAATAACGAATATCGTTAATGCTAAATATTTCTCCAATCTTTTCAACATATTCGCTGATACATTCTGCTACGGCACATAATACATCCGGGGTTACTTTTTGATCGGTAAATGTGCCGAGTTTATGTGTTCTGATATCTAAATTTAAGTTAGAAAAATAATTTTCCATATTCATTTTTTACTCCTCTAATCTTTTAGCAATCCGAAAAAAAACACGGAATGATTGTCTATATTCATTGAACGAGAACCATAATTACGGGCAACACGGTAAAACTGCTCAAATTCGGGAGTTGCATAGTATGCGAGATCTCGTTGGGTTAGGATTTTTCCGTGTTTTTTCATTGTCAGTAGGGCAACCGAGCCATCAGCAATACTGTTTTCAGGCAAAAATGCTGCCCGAGGTTTGTAAGTCAGATTGGGAATCATCACGACATTTTTACGGTTAATAAATTTGCCGACAGAAAAAGGGGCAACTGAATCCACATAACTATCATAGCCCTCAATATCAATAATCTCGTTGTTACCGATATTACGGGATTTTAAAACCCGAACATTGCCACTATTCTGTGTATGCGATTTGGTAATTTGGCGATCTCGGAATGATTGAAATACATTAAATTCCAATTTTTGTGCAATTTGATCAAATTCACTATTACGATAAATCAACCAATAAGGGAAATTATCAGAAAAAAAATAGTTTTTACAGTTTTGTATCAACGTTTCTTGGATATGGCTTTCTATCGTAATATGTTGATTGTCTTTGTCGGTTTGATCGGCAATAAAGGCAATCGTCTCTATTTTTACGCCTTTAAATGCTTTCTCGCCGTAATCAATAATGCGGTTGATATTGGCTGTGATAAGTTGTTGTCGGGTTATTTGAAACTCGGGGGCGTTAATCACACTTTTGGGAACAACCAAAGCCACGGTTTTACTGAGCGTCAGAGCCTTATCAATAAAAAATGAAAAAATATTTTGCGTATCTTTATTGGTAGCATTTTTACGGTATAGTGCCAAATTTTTATCACTTGCCTTAACTTTGCCGTATGGTGGATTGCCGATGACTAGATCATAGTTTTCAGGCAGCGTTGCGGTTAAAAAATCCTGATGAATAATATTGAACTCAAATTTACTGCCTAAATTTAATTTTTTCAGCAGCAATGACAGGAGATTTAAACTGTTTGAGTCAATATCCACCAAATCAAAAATAACTTTTTCTTTGTCTGCATATTTTTTTGCCAGTAGTGGAATGAAATTACCAATGCCGACAGAGGGTTCTAAAATCCGTAAGTTTTTTTTCTTTTTGAAATCAGGAAGAGCATTAACCAGTCCGAAAGCAATATCAATACGGGTAAAATAAGCAGCCGTTTCGCTACGGGCAGCATTAGCGTATTCAGCAATTTGCAAAAGCCGACTGAATGGATATGCGTCAAAATGTTGCTCAATAAATCGGTAGAGATTATCGGCAAGGGATAAATTTTCTCGTTTGATTAAATTTTGAATTTCCGTCATTGACAGTTCGGACTGTTGCAAGGCTGCCTGAATGTTTTGTGCGACATTGGCCAAAACAGCGGTTGGCACAGATTCACCGATACAATGGCGGATATTCAGCTCTTCTTTTTTCAAAAAGGTTTTTTTCTCATCAAATGACAGTGCATTAAGCTGTTTTTCATCTTGTGCCGTCCATTTAAATGATGGCGGAATTGACATCATACGCATGAGTTCACGTACGGAAAATACACGGTTTTCAGTGGGGTGGATGGTGTTTTGGCTGGCTAAAATGTCATTACGGGTATGGATGCACGGACCCTCACGATCTAAAAACCAACGGGCGTATTTGTCTCCATTTTTGTTTTGATTGTAGATAATTTCACCATTTTTAATTTGATGGGGAATGCGTGCAGGATCAGTATTTTGGAAAGCTGACTCGCCTTCTTTAAGCTGTGCAATCCACGGCAACATACGGCGATCAAATTCGCGATAGCTATGGTAAATATCATCATCGCTAATTTCGCCCATTTGCATTAAAGGCGGCAGGTCAGCCAGCAATGTACGCAAGGTTTTTGGCGGTGTTTGCTTGGGGAAAATATCGTACGGCGTAATGTGATGAATATCTTTTCGCACGCCAATCACCAGCGTTCTGGTACGACTGGAATTTGCACCATAATCTTTAAAATTTAGTACGTTGGATAGAATGTTGTAATGTCCGCCCAAATTTGACCAAATGGCTTCCTCAATCGGCTTTTCTTGATGATCGGTATCGGTGCAGGGTGTATTTAAAAAGGCTTTGACGTTTTCAAAAATAAAAAATTTGGGCTGAACTTCCCGAACGATTTTGATTGATTCCACGACCAAAGAATTTCTTGCCATTTCATTATTTTTTTTATGGTTGGCAACCGACATTCCTTGGCAAGGTGGTGTGGCAATCACAACATCAATTTCAGTATTCCAGCGTCGAATTTCGGCAAACAGTTTGGCTTGGGTTTCAGGCAGGGTAATATCGCCAGCAATATAACCTGAATCAAAGCGGCATTTTTGATTATATTTTTGGATTTTTAGGCGTTTTTCTAAAAGTTCGTTGGTTGCTACGCATTCAAAACCATTGGTTTTAAAACCATAGCAACCAACGCCTGCACTGCTAAATAAACTGATGTAGGTGGGTTTTTTGTTCATATTTATGATGAGTTGAAACAACTGCTCTGCAAAAAATGCGTGTATTTTATCATAGAAGGCAAGGTAAAACACGCCATGCAATGATTTACTATATTGATTTTTCATCAAAAAAGTGCTGTTTGAACGGATATACAGCGGTGTTTTTTGCAATGCGTTTCAAACTTGAGGTACGTTTTTAATAGAAACACCGTCTGAACGCCAACCTGAGACCTTTGCAAAATCCCCTAAATCCCCACCAAGACATTTAGGGGATTTCTCATGACCACTTTCTTCCAGCAAACCGCCCAAGCCATGATTGCCAAACACATCGACCGCTTCCCACTATTGAAGCTGGATCAAGTGATTGATTGGCAGCTGATCGAACAGTACCTGAATCGTCAAAGAACCCGTTACCTTAGAGGCCATCGCAGCCGTCCCGCCTATCCTGTCGCCGGTATTCCCTAAGCGGTACGGCAACCTAAAACAAATGCCGTCTGAACTTCCGTTTCAGACGGCATTGTGTCCGAATGACTCAATATCTTCCGCTTTTTTCACTTTCAATAATCAGATATGCCCAAATCACCGCCACCCAAGCCGACACCGTTCCCATCGCCAGCAAAAAATGCTGCCAATCCGTCATTGGCGGCACAGGGCAACGGCTGCATTCGATTTCCGCACCGCCCAACAACCGGTACAGCAGCATATCCGCAATCCAAAGCAACAACGGGTATTTCAAACGCTGCAACCAAAAAACCAACCACGTCCACACGGTTTACCTTCCCCTATTCCGACAACGATATTGTACCGCTTCCGTGCAATGTTAAAATAAGCCCACTTCTACCGCCGTACAAAACACCATGCTCACCGATTTAGAAAAAAACGCCATCCGCGACCATTACCAAAACATCGGCAAAAACCTGCCCGGTTTCCGTCCGCGTGCTTCGCAGCGGGAAATGATTGCGGCGATTGCCAACGCTTTTTCGCGGACGTTGACGCGTGAAGAAGGCGAAGAAGCGCCCAAACGCGAGGGCGAGAGCATTGCCGTGATCGAAGGGCCGACCGGCGTGGGTAAATCATTGGCCTACCTTTTGGCCGGCGGCATTATGGCGCAAACACGCGGCAAACGGTTGATTGTCAGCAGCGCGACGGTGGCCTTGCAGGAGCAGTTGGTTGACCGCGATTTGCCGTTTCTGGTCGAAAAAAGCGGTTTGGAGCTGACCTTTGCGCTTGCCAAAGGGCGCGGCCGTTATCTTTGCCCTTACAAACTCTATCAACTGACGCAAAACAACGCCCAGCAAAACCTGCTTGGTTTTGAAGCGACGGAAGTGTTGTGGGACAGCAAACCCAAGCCGGAAGAATTGAACCTGCTGCGCAACATTGCCGATGAATTTTCTGCCCGCCGTTTTAATGGTGACCGCGACGCTTGGCCGGAAAAAATCGATGACGCGATTTGGCTCAAAGTTACCAACGACCGCCACGGCTGCCTGAAATCCGCCTGTCCCAACCGTGCGGAATGTCCGTTTTACCTGGCGCGCGATGTCTTGGAAACCGTCGATGTCGTCGTTGCCAACCATGATCTTCTGCTTGCCGACATCAGCATGGGGGGCGGCGTGATTCTGCCTGCGCCCGAAAACAGTTTCTATTGCATAGACGAAGCGCACCACCTGCCCAAAAAAGCCCTCAGCCGTTTTGCCGCCGAACATTCATGGAATATTGCCGTTTGGATGCTGGAAAAATTGCCGCAGCTTACCGGCAAAATTGCCGCGCTTACCGATAAAGCCGAACTTGCCAACCTCGCCGACGAAGCTGCTACATCTTTGCTCGACAGCCTGCATGAATGGCAGTTCCATTTGGCGGAAGAGCCGTCTTTAAGTTTGGGGTCGTCTGAAAACGATAGGCGGAAACACAACGAACCGACTTGGCTGTGGGAAGACGGCAAAATTCCCGAAGGCCTGGAAACCACAGTTTCCAATACGGCCATTGCTGCACGCAGCCTGCTCAAGCACGTTGTCGGCTTGAACGATGCGCTTTCTGCCGCGCGCCGCGAAAAAGAGCAGGACGGCGCGCTCCTCGACCGCCTGACCAGCGAGTTCGGCCTTTTTATTGCCCGTATCGAACAAATCAGTGCGGTTTGGGATTTACTCTCCACCGTTCCCATTGAAGGCGAAGAGCCGTTGGCGAAATGGATAACCCGCCGTGCCGACGACAAAAACGACTACATTTTCAACGCCAGCCCCATCAGCAGCGCATCCCACCTTGCCAACAGCCTGTGGCGGCGCGCGGCGGGCGCGGTGTTGACTTCGGCCACCCTGCAATCGCTCGGCAGCTTCAACCTGATTTTGCGCCAAACCGGCCTATTATGGTTGCCCGAAACTACCACGCTTGCTTTGGAAAGCCCGTTTAATTTCGATACGCAAGGCGAGCTGTATATTCCGCCGGTTCATGCCAGCCCCAAAGACCCTGATGCGCATACGGCCGCCATTGTCGAATGGTTGCCGAAGCTGGTTTCGCCGGTTGAAGCCATCGGCACGCTGGTGTTGTTTTCCTCGCGCAAGCAAATGCAGGATGTCGCCTTACGACTGCCTGACGAATATTTGCCGCTTCTGCTTGTGCAGGGCGAGTTGCCCAAGGCTGTTCTTTTACAAAGGCACCATCAAGCCATTGCCGAAGGCAAAGCCAGCATTATTTTCGGCCTCGACAGTTTTGCCGAAGGCCTCGACCTGCCCGGCACGGCCTGCGTGCAAGTCATTATTGCCAAGCTACCGTTTGCCATGCCGGACAATCCCATCGAGAAAACCCAAAACCGTTGGATTGAACAACGCGGCGGCAATCCTTTTATCGAAATTACGGTGCCTGAAGCCAGCATCAAATTAATCCAAGCCGTCGGCCGCCTTATCCGTACCGAACAGGATTACGGCCGCGTCACCATCCTCGACAACCGCGTCAAAACGCAACGCTACGGCCAGCAATTATTGGCCTGTTTACCGCCGTTTAAACGGATAGGGTAGTTGTGGATAATTAAAAAAGGCCGTCTGAAACCAAATGTTCAGACGGCCTTTTATTTATTTCAAGCTATAAATCCAATTTCATGACGGATACGGTTTCCCCGTTGTGCCAAGTCTGCATGATTTCTTTCCAGCCGAACTTTTCATACACGGCCTGCACATCCGGTGTATAGAGAAACAGATGCGGCAAACCCAGTTCGCGTGCTTTATCCAGACAAAACGAAACCAGCTGCCTGCCCACGCCCAAACCGCGAAATTGCGGCAAAACGAACACATCGCCCAACCAATATTCGTATTCAGGAAAACACGCCATATCAAACCGCTTCAATGCCGCTGAACCCATCAGCCTCCCTTCCTTATCCACAGCCGCAAACGCCAGCGGCAAGTTATCCCCATCGAGGCACTGCGCATAGTACGCACGGATTTTATCCAGAGACGACCATGGCGCAAAATCGTGCCATTCCTCAAACAGTGCGAGGGCTAAAGGCTCAACAAATTCAGGCTTCAGACGGCATATGTTCATATTGGCTCCTCTTGTTGTACCGCATAGGGATAGTTTTTACAGTATAGGCCGTCTGAAAGGTTAACACATCTTAAAAAATCAGCGTAAAACACGATAAACCCGCCGCCAGCCCCATTCAAATCACTTATAATTCTGCCCGTACCGCACACAAACAAAAGAAGAACATCATGGCCAAGAAATTTCCCATTTTTCCGAAAAATCCCGAGCGTATCTGCTGGGGTTGCGACAAATACTGCAAAGAAGACGATTTGCAATGCGGCAACGGTTGCGAGCGCATCCAACATCCTATCGAGTTGGACGGCCGCGACTGGTATAAAAAAGGCGACTGGAGCAATTTGTTGAGCGAAGAGCAGCAAATCGAACTTGGACTGAAGGAAGCGCCCAAGCCGGCCAAACCGCATATCAAGTTGCCTTTGAAAAACAAAACGGCTTAAACAGCATGCCGTAAACAAACGAGATAAAAAAAGGCCGTCTGAAACCTGAAAAACAGGGTTTCAGACGGCCTTTGCGTTGTCGGATTATACCTTCACATAATGCACAAACGCGTATTCGATGCCTTTGGCGGAAACATGGTTTTCCCGAGAGGCTTCTTGCCATATTTCTGTGGAAAACTCAGGAAAAAACGCATCACCGTCCACATCCAAACCGACTTCGGTCAAACGCAAATCGGTGGCAATCGGCAGGGCTTGTGCATAAATTTGCGCGCCGCCCATGATGATGACTTCTTCAGCCCCCTGACACAAAGCCAGCGCATCTTCCAAAGAAGCCGCCGTTTGCGCACCTTCGGCCTGATAATCTTGGCGGGTGATGACGATATTTTGACGGCCGGGCAGCGGTTTGCGCGGCAGCGATTCCCATGTTTTGCGGCCCATAATGACGGGTTTGCCGGTGGTGTAGGATTTGAAAAAGGCAAAATCCTCGGGCAAATGCCAAGGCATGGTGTTGTTGATGCCGATACAGCGGCGGGCGGCGTAGGCGGCGATAAGGGTGATTTTCGGCATGATGAAATCCGTTTGCAAAATAAAATGATTATAGCGGAAGGGAGGCGGGAAGGACTGAATGCCCGATATTCTAAAAATGTTTCAATATTTATGAAATAGATATTTAAAATGCTTAATTTTGACAAAAATCATTTATTGTTTATTTTTCTAGGTATATGATAAATATCATACCAAATAAAAAAGGAAAGGAAAAAATGATGAGAACCCTCCGTATTTCTGCTTTAACTGCTTCCCTGTCTTTGATGCTGGCTGCCTGCGGCGGCGCAACAAGCGGTTTGTCGAATGCCGTGACCGAACCGCTCAATCCGCATCCGAAAGGCGTGCTGTCCGTTGAATTGAACGAATCCGTCCCTGAAAACGGTACGTTGGAGCTGACGGCCAACGGTAAAACGCAAACCCTGAAAAAGGGCGACAAACTCGATACCGGCTTTTTGAAAACCGATAAAGTATCCTCTTACGACTACGCCCAAAAAATCAAGGTAAACGGCCAAGTCATCACTTTGGAAACAGGCGACTTCCAAGTGTATAAACAAAATTATTCTACTGTTGCCGCGCGTTACGCCAAACAAAAAGCCGATGATGCAGGCAAGCTGCAAAACCTCGATACATACACATTTACCGTCGGCGAAGTCCAAGGCGATGAAACCGCTTACCGCAATTTGCCCAAACAAGGCAGCTATCAGTATTCAGGTATCGCGTTTAACGGCGACGACCGCAGCGGCCGTCTGAAATACACCGTCGATTTCGATAAAAAACAAGGTTACGGCAAAATCAGCAGCATGGCTTCCCACAATAATGTCGACCTGATTGCCGCAGGTATTGCCAATAACAATGGCAAAGCCGCCATCAGCGGTAAAACCAGTTTGAACGGTATCGAAAACGGCCGTTATGATTTGAAACTCTTCGGCCCGCAGGCTGAAGAAATTGCCGGTAAAGCGCAAATCAAAGTTGGTGACTCTACCAAAGAAATCGGTTTGGCCGGTAAGAAAGAATAGGTAACAAGGCCGTCTGAAAGGTTCAGACGGCCTTTTCGTAACAAAAAAGCAACGGCTCAAACCGTTGCTTTTTTCATGCCAACCTAAATTACAGGCTGCCCAAGATAATGCGCAATACGCGGCGCAACGGCTCGGCAGCACCCCACAAGAGTTGGTCGCCGACGGTGAACGCGCTGATGTATTCGCCGCCCATCTCCAGTTTGCGGATACGGCCGACAGGAACAGACAGCGTACCGGTAACTTTGGCAGGAGTCAGCTCGTGGATGCTGGCTTCTTTTTCGTTAGGGATGACTTTCACCCAGTTGTTTGCACCTGCCAAGATGGCTTCGATTTCAGAAACAGGCAGGTCTTTTTTCAGCTTCAGGGTGAGGGCTTGGCTGTGGCAGCGCATAGAGCCGATGCGCACGCACAAGCCGTCGATTACGGTCGGATTGTCGCTGCGGCCGAGGATTTTGTTGGTTTCCACGCCGCCCTTCCATTCTTCTTTGGACTGGCCGTTGCCCAAGTCCACGTCAATCCACGGAATCAGGCTGCCGGCGAGCGGTACGCCGAAGTTGGCTTTCGGATAGTCTTCGCTACGCAGGAAATCGGACACTTTGCGGTCGATGTCGAGAATCGCGCTGGAAGGATCGGCAAGCTCGTCTGCCACTTTGGCGTGAATCGCACCCATACCGCTGATGAGTTCGCGCATGTTTTTCGCACCCGCGCCGGAAGCGGCTTGATAGGTCATGCTGGTTGCCCACTCGACCAAATCGTTTTGGAACAAACCGCCCAAAGCCATCAGCATCAGGGAAACGGTACAGTTGCCGCCGATGTAGTTTTTCACGCCGTTTTTGAGGCCGTTGTCGATGACGTTGCGGTTGACAGGGTCGAGGACGATAATCGCATCGTCTTTCATGCGCAGGGAAGAAGCCGCGTCAACCCAGTAGCCGTTCCAGCCGCTGTCGCGCAGGGGTTGGAAGACGGATTTGGTGTAATCGCCACCCTGACAGGTAACGATGATGTCCATTTTTGCCAATTCGGCAACATCGTTGGCATCCAACAATGTTTTGGCTGCCTGACCGAAATCAGGGGCAGCGCCGCCGACATTGGAAGTGGTAAAGAAAAACGCTTCGGGAATGTGGGCGAAGTCGTTTTCTTCTTTCATACGCTGCATCAAAACAGAGCCGACCATACCGCGCCAGCCGACAAAACCTACTTTCATGTGCTACTCCTTGAGAAGAAAATCCTGATAAGTTTTATAGTGCATTAACAAAAACCGGAACGGCATCGCCTGCCACTTTGTTCAGATTTTTGTTAACCCACTATAAAAAAGGGGAAAACAAATGTTTTAACGCCGTCTGCGGAAAATGTAAAGGTTTTTATCGAAATTTTTTAGAATGATGGAAAAATAGGTTAAGATGGCAATGAAATTGCATCTCATTAAAATAGCACAGAGGAAGATGAAATGAGCGAAATCAATTTGTCGGATTTGTCTAAAACGGAAATAGTAGATGTCCATATTGCTTCGCCGGGGGCGAGGGTTACGGCATATTTGTTGAATTATTTATTTAATGTTTTGATATGGGTACCATTCATTGTGATGGTAGTTTTCACTTTTGATGAAAGCGAAGAATTGGTTTCGGAATCTTCTCTTTCTAATACCCCTGAATATGCTGTCATAACATTTTTTATTTCTTTGGCTGTCTATTTGGTTTTTGGTATCTTCCAACTGTATTACATGAGCCGGGACGGTCAGTCTTTAGGTAAAAAAATTATGGGCATACGGGTGTTAAAAAGTGACGGGAGCAATCCGGGTTTTGGTGGTACGGTTTTGATACGCGAAGTGGCTTGGTCATTTATTGTCGGTATTATAGTCATTGCAGTAATGTTGGCAGTAAATGAAACAGGTGGAGATTTGGTTTCTCTGCTTATGACTTTCATCAACTTCATCATGCTCTTCTCCGTCAAACGCGACCGCCGCACGCTCTACGATATGCTGGCCGATACGGTTGTCGTCCAATTACCGCCGCGCCGATAAATGGCTTTTTTGTGTTAAAATCAGCACTTTCCAACATAGGCCGTCTGAAAGCTATTTTTCAGACGGCCTTTCGACACGTTATTGATTCCATGAAAAAACACCTGTACCGCATTACGCTCGTCAGCATTGCCGCGGCCATTCTTGCCGCCTGTCCGAGCAAAAGCATTAAAAATCTTCCCGAAACCGACACCAGCGTTATCAAAGGCCCTGACCGCCCTGCCGGTACGCCTGACCCTATCGGTACGACAGTGAGCGGGGGAGGAGCAAACTACACCGTTGTTTCCTACAACGAACTGCCGCACTGGAGCACCCAACACTTCGCCAAAAGCCTGCAGTCTTTCCGCTTAGGCTGTGAAAAACTTAAAAACCGCCAAGGCTGGCAGGACGTTTGTATCCAAGCCATGCAAACGCCGGCGCACCATTTCCAAGCCAAACACTTCTTTGAACGCTATTTCACCGCATGGCGCGTCGATAACGGCGGCAATCCTGCCGGCACCATTACCGGCTATTACGAACCGGTCCTGCACGGCGACGACAAATCCACGAGCCAATCCCGTTTCCCTATTTACGGCATTCCGAACGATTTTGTTTCCGTTCCATTGGCTGCAAACTTGAGGGGCAGCAAAGCCACCGTCCGCATCCGCCAAACCGGCCCAAACAGCGGCGTCATCGACAACAGCGGCACATATACGGCCGACTTGTCCAGATTCCCGATTACAGCACGCAGCACTGCGCTGAAAGGCCGTTTTGAAGGCAGCCGTTTCGTTCCTTACTACACCCGCAACCAAATCAACGGCGGCGCGCTCAACGGTAAAGCCCCCATCCTCGGTTACGCAGAAGACCCCGTCGAACTCTTCTTCATGCACATCCAAGGTTCAGGTCGTCTGAAAACCCCGTCCGGCAAATACATCCGCGTCGGATTCGCCGACAAAAACGAACACCCCTACGTCTCCATTGGACGCTACATGGCAGACAAAGGCTACCTCCCCCTCGCACAAACCAGCATGCAGGGCATCAAAGCCTACATGAAACAAAACCCCGGCCGCCTCGCCGAAGTTTTGGGACAAAATCCCAGCTACATCTTCTTCCGCGAACTGACCGGCAGCAGTGATTCCGGCCCGGTGGGTGCATTGGGTACGCCGTTGATGGGCGAATACGCCGGTGCCATCGACCGTCACTACATCACGCTTGGCGCACCATTATTTGTCGCCACTGCCCACCCGACCACCAAAAAAGCCCTCAACCGCCTGATTATGGCGCAAGACACCGGCAGCGCGATTAAAGGCGCGGTCCGTGTGGATTATTTCTGGGGCTATGGCGACGAAGCAGGCGAAGTGGCCGGCAAAATGAAAACCACCGGCTATGTATGGCAGCTTCTGCCTAACGGCATGAAACCGGAATACCGTCCATAAACAGCGGTTTAAAAAAAGGCCGTCTGAAACCAAGATTGAGGTTTCAGACGGCCTTTTTATTTCTATAAAAATGCGGCAGGTTTTTAAAACCTGCCGCGGTATGGGGACATACAGCTCGGACGGTAAGCCGGGTTCTGTCGCGGACAGTCATTCCTCTAGGCACATCATTGCTGGTGTGCTCAAGCAACCTACCCGAACGCTCGGCGAGCAGCGTCATCGCGTTCTGTTTGGTCTTGCTCCGAATGGGGTTTAGCCTGCTGCGCTTTGTTACCAAATGCACGGTGCGCTCTTACCGCACCTTTTCACCCTTACCTGTTTTGCCCGAAGGCAATCATCGGCGGTATTGCTTTCTGTTCCACTTTCCGTCGCGTTGCCGCGCCCGGCCGTTAGCCGGCATTCTGCTCTGTGGAGCCCGGACTTTCCTCCCCGTATGCCTTACGCGATACGCGGCGACTGTCTGTCCGACCTGTATGAGGTGCGGATTATAACACAGCCGCCATAGGGTTCAGACGGCCTAAATATTTATTTTTTCTTTTTAAATGCTATTTCGGTCAAACCCAATTCCTGTGCTTTTTTGCGGACTGCGGATTCGGGCATTTCGCGTGCCAGGCGGCTGGTGCAGTATTCGGTCATGGTGGTGGCGCAGGCTTTGAAGTTACCGGTAAAGTCGCTGGCGGCACTTAAAAACGGGATGAGGCGGCCGGCCATGATTTCTTCGGCCGGTGCGTCTGTTTGGGCGGATACGCGTCCGGACTCGACCGCCGAGAAGATTTGTTCGGTAAAGCGTCGGGCGAAGTTTTCTTCTGTTTGGCAGTCTTGGAATGCGGTGTTTTCGTGTTGGCAGACAAGGGTAACTTCGCCTTCCGCTTCTTGCAGCGGTTCGGCCAAATCGAGTTTGAGGGTTTGCTTGTCGGTTTGCAGCCAGGCGGTGCGGCCTTGGGTTTTGATGATTTTGCCGTAAACGCCGATGGCATCGTTTTTGGGGATGTTTTTCTGTTCGGCAAGTTGTTGGGCCGAGAATAAGGGGGCTTGTTCGGCAAATGCGCCGCCGGTTTCGTGTTTGAAGTAGGCGGCGAGGTCTTGTTTGATGAGGGCTTGGGTCAGTAGTTTTTCGCCTTCGGTCAGGCGGTGTGCAAAGCCGTGTGTTTTGGGGGCGGATGCGGCATCCGTGGTCTTAGTGTCCGGTGTGCAGGCGCTCAGGAGTAAAAGCAGGGGAAGGATGTATTTCATGGTTGGTCTTTCAACAGGCTGTCTGAATATATGGTTTCAAACGGTCAGCGTTGTTTATCGATAACGATAAACCCGGCGGGGATAAATGGGATAGGCCGGGTAATTGCGGACGGGTTCGCTGTCTTGATAGATGACGGTCGTCCCGGGCGGGGCGTTGATGGTCACGGTTTTGTTGACGGTGGTTTGCGAGTGGACGGGCAGGTCCAAGACGGCGGTGCGCCCATACGGAGTCTCAGTATAGACGCACGCACTGAGAAAGAGGGTGATGCTCAGGGCCAATGCCTTCATGTTTCAGACGGCCTTATTTGAGCAGGTTTTTCAAGGCCAGGCGTACGCCTTCGCCGACTTCCGTGCCTTTGGGAATGCCTTTGGTGGCGGCTTTGGCTTCGCGTTCGTTATAACCGAGGGCAAGCAGGGTGTTGATGATGTCTTGGCTTTCGTCGGCAATGGCATCAGGCGCAAAAAGGCCGTCTGAAACGGTATGAGATACGAGTTTGCCGCGCAGTTCCAACACCATGCGTTCGGCAGTTTTCTTGCCGATGCCGGGGGCGGAGGAGAGGCGTTTGACGTCTTCTTCGGCGATGGCTTGCGCCAGCTCGTCGGCATTCATGGCCGACAAAATGCCCAATGCGGTTTTGGCACCGATGCCGCTGACTTTGACCAGTTGGCGGAAGGTGGCGCGTTCCTCGGCTGAGGCGAAACCAAACAGCAAATGTGCGTCTTCGCGGACAACAAGCTGGGTGTAGAGATGGACGGTTTCGCCAACGGAGGGCAGGTTGTAGAAAGTCTGCATGGAAACGTCGGCTTCATAACCGACGCCGTTGACGTCGATAACGACCTGCGGCGGATTTTTCTCAATCAATTTTCCTGTGAGCCTGCTGATCATGGTGTTCCCCTGTGATTAAAAAAGGCCGTCTGAAACCTTGCAATCGGGTTTCAGACGGCCTTGTATTGTATCAAACTTCAGCGGTAACGCGGACGAAATCAGATGGCGGATGCCAGGTTCAGATGACGGGCGCGTTCGCCTGCTTCGGCGGCACGTTCTTGGCTGCTGAACGGACCCATTTTGACAACGTATTCGTAGTTGCGTTTTTCAAGCGTGATTTTGCTGTCGGATGGCAGGCTTTGTGCGGTTTGGTTCAAATAGGCTTGCGCTTCGCGTTCGGTACCGAAGGATTTCAAATCAACAAAAAATTCTTTGTTGTTTGGGGTAATAATGGTTTGAGCGGCGGTTTGGCCGGGGATGATTTGTTCAACTTTGACGTTGGCTGTGCCTTGGTTGATGAAACCCAATTGTTGGGCGGCGGCTTTGGAAACATCGATGACGCGGTTGCCATGGAAAGGGCCGCGGTCGTTGACGCGGACGATGACGCTTTTGCCGTTTTGCATATTGGTCACGCGTGCGTAGCTGGGAATAGGGAGGGTTTTGTGGGCGGCGGAGAGGGCGTTCATATTGTAACGCTCGCCACTGGAAGTTTTACGGCCGTGGAATTGGCTACCGTACCATGAGGCTTTGCCGGTTTGGCTGAAATAGGAAACTTTGGTCAGCGGCGTGTAGCGTTTGCCGGCAACTTTGTAACTGCGGTTGGCAGAAGGATGCAGTTTTTCGACTCGGACCACGCTGTCGGCGACGGCGGCATTGATGGAAAGGACGCCGATGGTGGCGGCAGCTAAGGAAAGGAGGGTTTTTTTAGTAAAAGTCAAAACGGGTTCTGTTCTTGAGTTGATAACGCAGCGGTTTCAGACGGCCTGTTATACGCCGCCGGCAAAACCGTTTTGTCGCCATGCTTCAAACAGAATGACGGCGACGGTATTGGAAAGATTCATGCTCCTGCTGTCGGGCATCATCGGCAGGCGGATTTTTTGTCCGGCAGGCAGGCTGTCGAGAACTTCGGCAGGCAGGCCGCGCGTTTCGGGACCAAACAGCAACACGTCGCCTTCGCGGAAGGAAACTTCGTCGGGGCGGGTGGAGCCTTTGGTGGTCAGCGCGAAAATGCGGCGGCCTTCAAGTGCTTTGAGGCAATCATCGAAATTCTCATGTACCGTTAGTTTGGCAAACTCGTGATAATCCAAGCCCGCACGCTTCATTTTGGACGAATCCAGAGGGAAACCAAGCGGCTTGACCAAGTGCAAATCAGCACCGGTATTGGCGCACAGGCGGATGATATTGCCCGTGTTGGGCGGGATTTCGGGTTGGTACAAAACTATGGTAAACATATAAATCAATCACTTATAGAGTGGCATAATGCCGAAATGTTCCATGGGTGTCAAAAACTTTAAGCTATTTTTTCATTGGCGGCCGCGCCAAACTCCAGCAAAAAATCTTACCTGCGCCTGATTTTTTCAGCGTTTTCGCCAATTCGTTTAAAGTCGAGCCGGTGGTGAAGACATCATCAATTAACAGAATATTACACGCCTTCGGCAATTCGGCTTGGATTTTAAATGCATTCTTGATATTTCGCAGACGTTCGTCGCTTTTCAGCGTACTTTGCGGCTCGCCATGCCGTCTGAAAACTGTGTGGCGCGGCAGCAGCATCCAGCCGTAGCGTTTCGCCAAAATATCCGTCAACGCCTCACTTTGGTTGAATCCGCGCTTGAGCCGCCGCTCTTTGCTCAAAGGCATGGGCAGGACGAAATCGAAGTGTTCCGTCGCCAGCCAGTCCGGTGCGTTTTGGCACATTAAATCCGCCAACGGCCGGCTCATGCCCAAGTCAGCCAAGTGTTTCAGCTCGCGTATCATGCTGCTGACGGGCGGTTCGTAATACAGCGAGGCCCACATTCTATCAAATGCGGGCGGCTTTTTCTGACAACTGCCGCACACTGCCCCGCCTGCGACATGGCGGAAACACAAAGGACAGCTTTGTGCCGCGTCGATAAAATATTCCGTCAAATCGTTTGCGCAGCCTCGGCAAAGGCCGTCTGAAACGGAATCGTGGCATAATACGCAATGTCGCGCATTGAGCTGTTTCAAACTGCGCCACCAAGAAAGAACATTCATGCCACACTCCGCCAAAAAAGTTTATCTGATACACGGTTGGGCGGCGAACCGCCATGTATTCGACGATTTGATACCGCGCCTGCCTGCCGATTGGGACGTTCGCGCGCTGGATTTGCCCGGACACGGCGATGCGCCTTTTGCCGAACCGTTTGATATTGCCGCCGTTGCCGAAGCCTTCGCCGGACAAATCGACACGCCGGCACACATTCTCGGCTGGTCGCTGGGCGGACTGGTTGCCCTGTATCTGACCGCGCTTTATCCCGACAAAATTCAATCGCTCTGCCTGACGGCAAGTTTTGCCCGATTGACTGCCGACACGGATTATCCCGAAGGCTTGGCGCAACCTGCCCTGGGCAAGATGGTCGGCGCATTCCAGCAGGATTATGCCAAACATATTAAACAGTTTCTACAACTGCAACTGCTGCACACGCCGCATTCAGGCGAAATCTTAAACCGGGTGCTGCCCGATTTGGCGCGCTGCGGCACGCCTTCCGCCTTACAGGCCGCGCTTGAAGCCGTCAACCATGCCGACGCGCGTCCGTTGTTGCCGCTTATTCAAACGCCGTCATTGCTGGTGTTTGGACGGAAAGACGCGATCACGCCGCCGCGCATGGGCGAATATTTGCACCGCCATTTGAGCGACAGCGAGCTGGTCCTTATCGACAAAGCCGCACACGCACCCTTTTTAAGCCATGCCGACGAATTTGCCGAAACCTACCGCGGTTTTGTTGAGAAGGTTGTCTGAAAAATATCTATATTACAAAATATTAAAATACAATTGCATTGCAATTTAATAAGTTTTATCTTTAAATTTTATCTTAAAGGGACTATTAAACATGACTGGAAAGACTGTTTATTTTCGCCTACCCGAAACCGAACAAAAACATAAAAATTCTGTAACACAAGAAATGCTTGGGAAAAGCATTTCTCGTGCTTTTCGTTCCTACAAAGCACAATTTCCGCAATATTCAAGCGAAGAATATGAGACTGTTGCAAAACAGTTTTGCGAAGATTTCTTCTTAGCCGATGAAGCAATAGTTGCTAACTTTGCCAATCTTTCTTTGCAAGATAATTCGGAAAAAAAAATTTCTTTATCTATTCGAATTTCTTCCCATCCTGTTTTCAATCAACATATTCCTCATAACATCGCGGTAGCAGTTATCGGATATTGTCCGACAGCAACTGGTAGTCCTGTTTTTATTCCTGAACGAGTATTTCTTACACATGGAGGAATGGATGCGACTGCTTATGAAAAACAAGTTGAAACTCATTTTTATCGGTTACAGGAAAATTCATATCCGCCTCGCAGTCAAACTAATTTGCTTTCCTCTGATTTTACAAGATCCCTACCGGCATATGCCGCTAAAACTAAAGAACGCTTGTCAGGTTGGTTAGACTTTTTGACCTTTAAAAATAAGTTAATCAAACACAAAACTCAGGGGCTACGATACCTGAATTGGCAGTTCAATGAACAAACAGGGCAGGTACACTTTTTGGTCATTGCGGAAGATGAACAGGTATTGAAAAAAGCACGTGTCGCATTTAGCCGTCAAAACCTGCATACTTTTAAAAGAGAAACTTCCGATCAACCCTTCCGTTTTTTACTACCTCAAAAAGACGCCTCGCGTGTGGAGAGTGCTTTCTCACAATTAGGGCAACTTGCGAAAGACGGTGTCAAAATTATCCAATTCAACCATTCAGATAAAGCCAAGGTGAAGGCTTGTGAGGATTATCGTAAAACGTTGCAACAAGAAAATGCGAGGGAAAAAAATCAATTTGATTTCAGCAAGGCAGTATTTGCCGATGTTTTTGTCGATATTTCCGAGGAGCTGAGTAACAAAATTTCCCAATTTGAAGATAATACCAATTCAGATAAGCAGGACGGTAATCAACATTCCCGCCAAGATAAAATTGATCATTTATTCCGAAATCTTCCCAAAAACGGTTTCTTGTCTATTTCTTTAGTCGGTGATTTAGCGTTGATTGAGCGTCATCGCCGGGCGGTAAAAAACCTGCAACAAAATGAAGGTTGTTATGCGCCGTATCTTTCAAGTTATCTGTTTGATATTGAAAATGCCAACCGGCCGAACGAGATTCCCGAAATTACCGAATGGGAAAATAAAAATCTGAATGACAAACAAAAATCTGCCGTACAAAAAATGCTGGCGGCACCTGATATTTGTTTGATTCAGGGGCCACCGGGAACCGGCAAAACCACGGTCATCGCCGAGGCCTGCCTGCAATTTGCCAAGCGCGGAGAAACGGTCTTACTTGCAAGCCAAGCTCACGACGCATTGGATAATGCTTTGTCACGCCTGCAAAACCATCCTGAATTAAGGGCAGTCCGTTTGGCAAAAAGTGCCAACCGCATTACGGAAGAAGGCAAACAATTTACCGGCGAAAGTATATTGAGCAAACATTATGTATCGTTGCGCAATTATGTAGCCAAAGAATACCTGCAACCGTTTAATGAGTTGTCGGGTGAAACTGAAAAACTGCGCGAATGGGTACGACAGGCTGAATTTGTGGCACATGATTTGCAACAGCTTCGTGCAGAATACCGTACCAATCAAGGTCGTCTGAAACAAGCAGAGCAGGCATTTATCCAAGCCAAAATTGAGTTTGATGAACAGCAGGATATTTTCAGACGACATAGCCGCGATATAGAAAACATTGCACAGCTTATCGGCTTACTCAATGAGAAAAATTCCGGTGAAGCCTTGTGTAACAGCAATTTTGTTTTACCCGAAACACTTTATCCATTGGCAGAACACCTTACTAACCTTGAACATCTGCATATCAGCCAAAAGTTTTCTTACGAGCGGTTTCTTGCCGAAAGAGAAAACCAAGCTGCCATTCTTTATAAACTGATTCAACTTTATCAGCGTATTCAGGCAGTTTTGCCGAAAATGGAAGCAGATTTAGCACGATTGAACGGTGGCAATGGCACAATGGGGGCAGATACGAAAACCCTGCTGGAAATAGAACAGTTACAACAGGAAATCGATGAAATCGCTGATCAAATGGAAAATGACGACAGCAATGAACTTTCCGCCCTATGGAAAGAAAAACGAAAAGCATTGCGCCTTTTGAAAGAGAAACCGTCGGACGGTCTAAATCTCGAACCTTACCAAATTTTTAATGATGCAGAACGCTTCGCACAAAATAATCCAGAAATACTCAAACCGCTGCTGATACAGCGCGTTCAAAATCTAACCATATTCCAACAGAAATATCAGACATTGGTACAAGCCACAGTTTGGGATTTGAACAATCAGTTGCAAGGCTATGATTTGCAACCGCCAAGTGATAAAACCATACAGGAAAAGCAAGCTGACCTTGAGTCACTAGAAGAGATTAAATATCAAATTACCGAACGAGGTCGTCTGAAAAAACAACAGTCAGCACAAATACTTATCGATGGCGGGTTTTCTGCCGAAGCAGACTTTTTGGCAGAATTTGCCACACAGCAAAGCCGTTTGAACTTATTAGAAAGAGAACTGCAAACCCTGCAAACACAAAACCAAGATTTTATGCCTTTATTCTCCCATTGGCAGGAAATCCTGAAAGAGCCGGAAAAAAGAGCGGAAAAAGATTGGAGCGAATTGGAAAAGCCATTTGTGGAAAGTTGCAATCTGGTTGCCATTACCTGCAACGAAAACGAGCGGACACTAACCGATAATGATTTTGACGGTTTTGATGTAGTCATTATCGACGAGGTATCCAAAGCTACACCGTTGGAAATGTTGCTGCCTCTTATGCGTGCCAAAAAAGCCATTTTGGTGGGTGACCATCGTCAATTGCCACCGATATTCAATGAAGCCGACGGACTGACATTTGAAGATGAAGTCGAACAAAACGAAGCACAGGAAAACAAGCAAGATTCCGATACGGATTTGACCGAGGATAATCTGCATAAATTCGAAAAAATGGTCACGGCGAGTCTGTTTAAAGAATTGTTTGAAAAGGCACCGGAAAGTTTACGCGAACGCTTAAATATTCAATTTCGCATGCACCCTGACATCATGAAGATGATCAACTACTTTTATGAAGGGCAATTGACCTGCGGCAATCCGGATGCCAAGCGGCCTCATGGGATTGAGTTTAAAGGACTATTGTCCCAAAAAGACCATGTGCTGTGGATTGATACGACAGATGATGAAAAAGGAAAGCGTTTTTCGATTAATGACGGGCAAAGCAATATCAACGTATTAGAGGCAAGAATGATTGCCAAAACATTGGTGGATATGAACCGCCAGCTTGAGACATTGGGTTATGGCAAGGACAACAAAATGAAAGTAGGTGTCGTTTCATTTTACCAGCCTCAATGCCGCGTCATTCGTGATGAAATTCGAAAAATCAATAAAGATAAATTATCGTTTTCCGCCATTGATGTAGAAATCAATACGGTTATCCGCTATCAAGGCAAAGAAAAACCGATTATTTTACTAAGCCTGGTAAAAAACAATGGTGGTGATAGAACACAAAAATTCCGAGCCGGCAGAGCAAACATCGCCCGTTTTGAATTTATCAATGTGGCAATGTCTCGCGCACAAAATCTTTTATTGATATTCGGTGCAAGAAATATGCTGGAAAACCGGGAAGTCAAACTGCCTCGAATGGATAAAGCAGGATATGATAAAAAAATGGTTTATAAGAATATGTTCAAATATTTAGAACATTGGGCAGAAACAGGCGGAATTTGCGATGCGAAAAAATTTTCCGCCATCCTGCCAAACATACAACCTCAGCAAAAAGGGCGTAGATAATGGATAAATTGCTGGCAAAAAAGACCTTTTCCTATCCGATTTACCGCGCGGATACAGAGTATCGCTACCGTAAAATTGGTACGCCGACCGTATTTGCCGAGTTGTTGATGGGTCTTGCCCATAATGATTTTCCGCAATTGGCAAATAACAGCTTGGCGCAAATTGCCCGTGTATTGAAGCTGGATTTCACCTTTGTCCGCTATACGCTGGAAAACCTTAATGATACGGGACTGATTGAACATATTGATTTACCCGATACTGAAGATGATTTAGCCAAGTTATCTCTAGCAGATTTAAAACTGACCGACAATGGCAAAAAGTTTTACCGTGATAAAAAAATGCCGGGACGGCGTAGAACAGAAAATGCCATATTTTGGTTTAATCCTTTATTGAATCAATATATTAGCAACCCCAAGCAGAGTGTAAACAATGCAGATTTTAGGCTGGATTGTTTCCTTTTTCCTGTTGATGAAGGTTTGTTGCTGGAGTTGAGCGGACAGGAGTCCGTAAATCAAAAATGGTTTAATGCCGAAACCGAATTGGAGCATGACGGCATCAGTGTAGCGTGCGATAAAGATACATCTTTACCGCAAATCGTCCCTGTCAAGCTCACGCTGGATGGCAACCGTTATTTGAATATTGACAGCTCAGACAAGCTGTTTTCCCAATGGATAAATACGCGCGATCCGCAAGTCATCAAAGAGCATTTGCTTAAGCCTATGATTTCCAACGCTAAGAATGCACTCCAAGGCGAGGCATTCTTGTATTACCCTGAAAACGACTTACTGTCATTAGTTCTGGCGGATCAGGAATCCGATATACGTCAAATCGGCGATGCGGTTGAAGTCAAATTCAATGGAAATCAGGAAATTGACGATAAAATGCCGCTGATTGTCTTCGCCGATATTGCCGAAGCCAAATTAGACGGTAAACATCTTTCCATTCCTGCCCTGTTAAAAGATTCAGACGGCCTGACCCGCATATTTTTCCGTTTTTCGGATAATACGCTTTTTGTGGAGGAAACAGGTTATCTCGAGTGCTATTTCGATCATCAGCCGTATCCGTTACCGGCAAAAATTTTATATCAAGAATCTGAAAATTGGCTTGCCGACCTGCCCGCCCTTTCTCAGCCAAATATGGCAGTTTTGGCATTTATGGCAAATTTTGTCCCCGCAGCCGATATTCTGAAAAAGTTACCTGAGATGACGATAACTCAGGCATCTGACTTTGCAGAACTCATCAAAAAGACTTGGAACAAGCCGTTTAAACCCGAAGGTTGGGCGGAAATGATCAAGCCGCTTAACAATGAAGATGACTTGAGACAATTTACAGAATACTTTCCAAAAGTGGAATTGGGTTTGGCTCGACTGTCAGCAGAAGCGCAACGGCAAGCCTTTGATTGGGCTGTCAATAATGAAAAATCGACAGTGCATAAAATTCCCGAATTGTCCGAACTGCTGGCGTTGCACAAAGCATTAGGCCGTCTGAATCCTACCGCATTGGAATTAAAGGACATCAAGCCGAATAGCCTGGAAAAAATCAGTCTATGGCAGAAAAACGTCGAAGAAATCAACCGTACTTTTCCTGCAATTTCCGCTTCAAACGGCATTGCCAAACTGTCGGAGCAGCTAAAACAATGGCAAACAGCGGTATTCCGACTTTTCGAACCCCTAGATGAAACTCGAAAATTTGCCGTATTGGACACCAACTTTGTCCGCAACCGTCCCGGTAGGCTGTCTGCAATCCAAACGGAAGGCACGGTAATCCTTCCTCAAACCGTGTTAAACGAATTGGATTATCAAAAAGAGAAGTTCAAACGGGATTTAGCTACCGCCAAACAAACCTTAGTGGAAAAAACCGAGCAATGTGAAGCCATTGTTTCAGTCGACATTGATGCACAAATTGCAGATTGCGATGCCCGTTTAGGCCGTCTGAAAGCAGAGTTAGATGCGGTCAGAACGCAATTGACCCAATTAAACGACAAGGAGCGGCCAAATGGCTAAAAAGAACAACAACAACCAAAAACAGCAAAACCAAATTGACGGACAAGCCAAACCGGCGGTAGAAAAATCGCCCGCAAGGCTGGCATTGGAGAAACAGCGCGATGAATTGAATGCGCAAATCCTGCAAGTCCAAAACCAAAAAGCCAGATTGGAAAAAGAAAAACGTGATTTGGATTTAAAGCGGCAACAGGCGGAAAAGGAAAAAATCCAAGCGGAAAAAAGCGTTGAGCGGCTGGAACGGGAAGCCGCCGAAATACGCGCAGCCATACGCAAAATTGAAGAATTGAAACTGGCGCAGCATACGGAATCCGCCGAACCGGAAATTTTGGCATTGATGGGTGCAAAAGCAGACGGGCAAAACCGCAACGGACAAAACGATCAAGCCATCCTGGCTGTTGCCGCACGATATAAGTTGAATGATGTTGTGCTTTATACGGAAGATAAAAACCTTAAAAATCACGCTACGGCTGTCGGCATTAAAACCATCTGAACCGTAAGTCGTCTGAAAACGATTTAGGAGACGAATAAAATGAGTCAAATCAGCGAAAACCTTTGGCAATTGGAACGCGAACGGGAAATCCGCGAAGCCGCACGCAAGGCAAGGGAAGCCGAAATCAGCCAAACAACGGAAATTTATCTGCGCCGTTACGAACAGCAGCTAAACGATTTGGAAAACAGCGATCTGGCTGAATTTGCTTTGCAGAACATCGCTACCATACGCACTGAGATTCAACGGGTACGGCATATGAACGCTTATGACGGACGTAACCGCAGTTTTGCTATTGGTCAGCTTGTACAAGCCATACGTTACGAAGCACAGGAAAATAAAAGGGTAGCGGAAGAACACCAACGCCTGTTGCGTGAAGAGGCGGAACGTGCGGTGGAACGTTTGCGTGCTGAAATAAAAAACGTATGGATACAGGAAACAAGTAATTGGGAAAATAAGCAGGCACGAAATTTGGCATTCAAACCTTTAGCAATACTTCGAAAACGTATTACGGAGGAAAATCTAAGTATTGCTGACATAAAATCGGCGATTCGCGAAATTAAACAATCGGCAGAACAACAAGCCGAAGAAATTCGGAAAAATTTTGCTAAAACCGTACAAGACGAAGTTGCACAAACACAAAAGTCCGATCTTTTAAGATTTATTGAAACGGCCAATCTGCCACAATCGGAATCCGAGCGGTTAAAACAAAAAATTGAGCAAGAAAATCAAAAAGATTTGACAGAAATCATCCAAGAAGCCCACCGAATCGAAGATACGGTGATTGAAAACGAAGCAGTCCGTAAGGAAATGGTCAAAGCCGTATATCAATCGCTGAAGCAAGCCGGTTTTACTGTCTTAACCCCCATCAAACAAGGTGTCGGCGAAGACAGCGTGGTTGTCATCCAAGCAAGCCGTCCGCAAGGAAACAGGGCAAAATTCCGTGTACGTTTAGATGGTGCGGTTCACTATGAATTTGATAACTATAAAGGGCAGCGCTGTAAAGAAGATATGCAAAAAGTATTACCGAAACTATCCGAAGTTTATGGTGTAAATTTATCTGATGAACGTGTTCTTTGGGAAAATCCGGATGACGAACATGCCGATGCCAAACCCATCAATCCAACACATACGGCAAAATCGCACTAAGGTAAAAAAATGAACGAATACATCAATACATGGCTAGAAAACTTTGAACGTCAATCCATGATACGTCGGGCTTTAATCATCAGCGGAAACATCATTGACTTAGGTTTCAACCGTTATAACAAATTAATGCCGATAAACAGAATTATTGAAGAAAGTTTAAAAGCACAAGGTTTCGAACAGGTTGTATTTTACTCCCGTTTGAATGGGATATCAGGTGTTTCCTCTCAGGAATGGGATGGATTGAACCGGCTCGGCATGCAGGCCGAAGTCGGTGAAGCTTACGATTTTGACGATGACGGTGAAGATAATAAAGCAATATCCGGATGCATTCCCATTCAGCCTCAGGATTTTTTTGCTACCGTTGAACAAGTCATGACCAAAACACAGAAAAAAGCCGCCTTTATCGTAGATTGGTCAAATTATCTGTTCGGGCAAATCAATGCCTTGAGTGAAACGGAACGGGCTTGGTTGCAACAAATCGCTACTGGCCTACGGGATGCCGAACAAACAACAACCGCAGAAGCGATGGGCCAACCGCAAAGCCTGTTGGTTTTTCTGTGCTCGGGCAATACCGCCTTACCGCCATCCGTTTATCTGAACAATCCTTTATTTGCCGAAATAACCATCCCCCTACCTAATATTTCCGAACGCGAAGCCGCTATTTTGGCAAGACAAACACAGTGGAAGGTTAGTGATAATTTGAGTGCGGGAAGTCAATCGTTGGCAGATTTTGTTACGTTGACCGACACCCTGACTTTACGCGATATAGATAACCTTGTCCGCTTATCCAGACAACAGCAGGCACCTATCAATATACAGAATTTAGTATCGCTGTACCGTTATGGTAAACGCCAATCCCCTTGGGAAAAATTGAATTATCAAAGATTGAAAGATGCCCAAATCACGCTGCAAAGGCGAGTCAAAGGACAAGAATCGGCAATTGGAGCCGTAAACAAGATTTTGATACGGGCCTATACCGGGCTTTCAGGGTTGCAACATTCAGTTAAAGCCCGTATGCCTAAAGGCTCGCTGTTTTTTGTCGGACCGACAGGTGTAGGCAAAACCGAATTAGCAAAATCATTGGCACAATTTCTATTTGGTGATGAGGATGCCTGCATCCGCTTCGATATGTCCGAATTTAATCACGAACACGCCGATCAACGCTTAGTCGGCGCACCGCCGGGATATGTCGGTTTTGAAGAAGGAGGTCAATTGACCAATGCAGTGAAAACACGCCCATTTTCCCTGCTCTTGTTCGATGAAATCGAAAAAGCCCATCCGCGGATTTTAGATAAATTTCTACAAATATTAGAAGATGGCCGATTGACCGACGGCAAAGGCGAAACCATTTCTTTTGCTGATACCTTTATTGTTTTCACTTCCAATATCGGTGCAACTAATATTCGACCTGACGAAGATAATAAAGAAAATATTGCAGAACAATTTAAGCAGGCAGTGCAATCTCATTTTAGAGACGAACTAAACCGCCCAGAATTATTAGGACGTATAGGCGATGCAAACATTATCCCGTTTAACTTCATACAGGATAATGCTGTATTAAAAGATATAGCCCGCGCAAAACTTAAACCGTTGACAGGCCGTCTGAAAGAAAAATGGGGGCTTGAAAAACTGGTATTTGAAAATGAGGATAAAGCACTAAATGCATTAATCAAACAAGTAAATTACCAACACGGAGGGCGTGGCGTATTAAACGTGTTAACAAAATATTTATTCGACCCACTGGCAGAATTTCTCTTTGAGCAAGTAGAACAGCCCCATAAATTAAAAGGCAGGACATTAAAAGTCTTGCAGGCAGGAAAATATTTTGATTTCGAGTTGGAATGATGCACTGGCTGAATATATCCCATATTGTTGAAGCTACTGAAGCCGAAGGACCGGGTCTGCGTTTTGTAATTTGGGTTCAAGGATGTCTGAAACGGTGCAAAGGTTGTTGCAATGGTGAATTACTGAAAATAAAACCTGCCCACCTTATGCGATCGAATGAAATCATCCAATTACTTAAAAACGCAACAGAAAAATATCCACTGGAAGGTCTTACCTTTCTTGGTGGAGAGCCTTTTTTACAAGCGGAAGGCTTGGCGGACATTGCGGAGTATGCTCATAATTTAAATCTGTCCGTAATGATTTTTTCCGGCTACGAATATACCGAACTGTCAGAAAATAAATTTTCAGGCAGCAAAAGACTATTAAACTCTACAGACCTATTGATCGACGGAGAATTTGATAATACACAAATAGAAACAACAAGAAATTGGGTGGGTTCGACAAACCAAAAATTCTATTATTTGACAAATCGTTATTCAGATGGGATTGAGACTCAAGAATTATCGGTAACTAATGAATGGAGAGTGGATAGTTGTAATAATATTCAAAGTAATGGATTACCTATTAAATTTTATACATATTAATTTAACAGCATTAAAATAATATATTTTTACTTATTATACGAATACTTATGCTATAAAATGATAAATAGAAAAAGGTCGTCTGAAACATGAACTCCCAAGACAAACGCTGGCAGATTCACCGCCATCTCGCCCAAGACACCGACGAGCGCCTGCAGCTGGTCCGTAATGCACCCAAACGCATCATGCTGATTGGTGCCGATGCCGACATCAGCCGCAGCCTGCTGGCCGCGCGTTATCCCGACGCCGTGTTTGAAGAATACGATCCGAATGCCGATTTTTTAAAAACCGCCGCCGCCGCGCGCAAAGGCGGTTTCTGGCAGAAGCTGACGGGGAAAACCATTCCGCAGCATTGCCAAGCCCTGACCGCGCCGTTGCCCGAAGCATCCGCCGATATGTTGTGGGCCAACCTCAGCCTCAGCCGCGCCGACGATATTTTGCCGGTATTGAAAAACTGGGCCGTTGCTTTGAAAACCGACGGATTATTGTTTTTCACGCACTTTGGCCGCGACAGCCTGAGCGAGCTGACAGGCCGTCTGAACCATGAAGGCATTAAATGCGAAGCGCCCACGCTGATTGATATGCACGACTTGGGCGATATGCTCGCCGACAACGGCTTTTACGATCCGGTGACCGACACGGCCAAGCTTGAGTTGAGCTATAAAAAAGCCGGGACGTTTTGGCAGGACATGGAAACCTTGGGATTGTGGAATGCGTTGAAGTTCAGCAATCCGCAAGCGGCCAAGGAATGTGTGGATAAGATTTTTGCCAACGAAGGCCGTCTGAACATCACGCTTGAAACCGTGTACGGTCATGCCGTGAAGAAATTGGTGTTGCCGCAAGGGGAGAATGTGGTGCAGTTTTTCCCGAAACGGCAGGGCTAGTTTGGCGGTTGTGCCGGTAGGGTTTACACCGCGATTGCGTATTGTGGAATGCGGTTTGGCGTTTGTATCGATTGCCTACGCTGTTTGACATGTATGAAAAAGGCCGTCTGAAAAGTTTTCAGACGGCCTGAGACCTTTGCAAAATTCCC
>NZ_KV800002.1:0-457 GCF_001810105.1 Neisseria sp. HMSC068C04 | reverse complement strand
AGGTCAGGCCTTTAGTGTCAACGGTGGTTTTGGCGTCCACACCTTTTTGGATTTCGGCTTTGGTGCCATCAGCCAAGTCGATGCTGTAGTCGGTCACGTTGTTCGCGTCTGCAGCAGCGGCGGTAACGGTCAACTTGTCGGAACCGGCGCTCGCAGTCGTGCCTTTGGCGTTAACGGTGTAAACGTCTTGGCCGTTGGCGCCGGTAGTTTTCACCACGTCTTTGATGTTGGTGCCGGCGGCAACTTCGGTACGGGCGGCGGCGCTTTGTTGTTTCAGCTGGCTGTAGTTGACCGCGTCGGCGTCATCGGTACCCGGGGCAACGTTGGTAATCTTGTTGCCGGCGGCATTGATGCCTGACTTGGTCACACTCGGGCCGCCGGTAATGGTGAGGCCGTCTGTATTCAGTTTGCTGTCGCCTGCGGTCACGCTGTCAACGGTGATGTCTTTGGCCAGTTT
>NZ_KV800001.1:0-251 GCF_001810105.1 Neisseria sp. HMSC068C04 | reverse complement strand
TCACGCTGTCAACGGTGATGTCTTTGGCCAGTTTGAAGTCAATCTGGTTGTCAGACACGGTGGTCACGATGTTTTTGTCGCTGCTGCGGTAGGCAACGGTTTCACCCAGTTGGACGTTGTCGTCGCTGCCGTTGTCGGCGGCAATGTTCAGACCTTTGGCCACGTTGGCGTTGGTCTCTTTCAGCTGACTGTAGTTAACGGCGTCGGTATCGTCGGTACCGGCGGCTACGTTGGTCACTTTGTTGCCGGCG
>NZ_KV800000.1:0-204 GCF_001810105.1 Neisseria sp. HMSC068C04 | reverse complement strand
CAAACACCACCAAATCACGCTCCACCATAGCACCATTTACCGCTACCTTCACCAAGACAAAAGCAACGGCGGCACTTTGTGGCAACATCTCAGAATATGCAGCAAACCCTACCGAAAACGCTACGGCAGCACATGGACCAGAGGTAAAGTACCTAACCGTGTCGGCATAGAAAACCGACCCGCCGTCGTCGACCAAAAATCCCG
>NZ_KV799999.1:0-414 GCF_001810105.1 Neisseria sp. HMSC068C04 | reverse complement strand
GCAGAATCCTGCAGCAAATCCACAACCGCAGCCGACGCGAATACGGCTACGATGCCGCCGGACAACTGACCCACATCCAAAGCAGAGGAGGACAAACCCAATACCGCTACGATCCCATCGGCAGACTGATCGCCGCCGTCACCCCCGACTTTAGAGAAACCTTTGCCTTCGACCCCGCCGACAACCGTCTCGACCTAAGCGGCAACAAACAAGACCATGCAGGTCAAGCAAACAGCCAAGAAAAACCGTCTCTAAACAAAGTCTGGGGCAACTTGCTTAAAGAGTACGCAGGCGTACACTACGACTACGACCAACGTGGCAACCTGATCCGCAAAACCTGCAATGGCGAAACTACGGACTACCATTGGAATGGTTACAACCAACTCATTAAAATAGAAAACCGCAACGGCAGTA
>NZ_KV799998.1:0-336 GCF_001810105.1 Neisseria sp. HMSC068C04 | reverse complement strand
GTAAAATCACCCGCTACCATTACACCCAAGGCAGCGGCGTACTCGAACGCATAGACGAAGCCGGCACCGTCACCAAACTGGAATACGATCCCGCCGGCCGTATCGAAAGCCGCAGCATCCTTGTGACCGATGAAAACGGAGAAGTACACGAAACCGACAAAGAAAACTACGCCTATGACCCAAGCGGCAGACTGGCAGGAACCCAAAACGCCCACAGCCGCCACCAATACTTCTACGACAAACTCGGCAACCTCATCAGGGAATACCGTCACGACAGCCTGGACGGCACAGCCCGAAGCCACGTCTGGCATCACCGTTACGACGCATTGGGCAACC
>NZ_KV799997.1:64933-174368 GCF_001810105.1 Neisseria sp. HMSC068C04 | reverse complement strand
AGGGGATTTTGGGGAATTTTGCAAAGGTCTCAGCTTTTTTAAAACTTCAAAATCTAGCTTTCCAAAACGCTAAAAAGGCATAACTTTTATACCCAGAAAATCAGAGATTTTCTGATGGTGTTTGATACAGGGTTTGGGGATTGGCTGTATCGGGGATTTCTGCCGGAGAGGATTGTGGTACTGCTACCGGTTCGGAAGTGGCGTTACTGTCCACCAAGTCGTCGATGTCGATGTTGTCGTCTTCGCTTTGAGGGAGTGTGCCGCCGGTTTGTTGGGAGCGGACTTTCATGTAAAGGTCGCGTGTGTAGCTGTATTTGTCGATGGCTGCGCCTTCGAGGCTGTCGGTCAGGTCGAGCAGTTCTTTACGGGTATTGATAGCTTGCAGGCCGGTTGTGCCCCAGCGTCCTGCTCTGGTGTGGAAGACGGCGTTTTTAACCGGATAGACGGTGGTAACAGCGTTACCGACGGTATCGCGTACGGTCGACGGGCCGAGTAGGGGGACAACGAAGTAGTTGCTGTTTTTCCAGCCCCATGAGGCGAAGGTGTCACCGAGTGTGTTTTTATTGCTGGGTACGCCGCCTGCACCGGCTACGTCGATTAAACCGCCAAGGCCGAAGGTGGTATTGATGCCGACGCGGACGAGGTCTTCGCTGGCGCGTTTGACGTCAAGGCGCAGCACATTGCTGCCGAAGCTGACGACATCGCGCAGGTTGTTGAAGAAGTTGCTCACGCCGGTACGCACCGGTTTGGGCGTTACTTTGCGATAACCGCGTGCGACGGGGGAAAGGACGTATTTGTCTGCTTTGTCGTTGAACTTGGAAACGGTACGGTTGTAGCCTTCGTAAGGGTCGGCCGGATTGCGTTCGGCAAGTGCGGGAGCGGAGGCTATGCTGATGAGGAGGCAGAGGGAGGCAGTGGTTTTTTTCATGATTGCAACCAGTCTTTGATTTCGTAAAGTTCGGCCAGTGCGCGGACGGAATCGGGAATGTTTTGAATGGTCGGTTTTTTGTCTGTCCGGCGCAGAGCGTTGAGCAGCAGGGAAACGCAGGCTGAATCTGCTTTGCCTACTTGGCTGAAGTCTATGCTGTCTGTTTCTTTCAGACGGCATTGTTGTTCGTAGCGCGCAAAGGCGGAGGCAGTCAGGGTTTTGACGGTAACGTCGCCGCTGATGTAGAGCGTGCCGTTGCGGATTTCTGTTTGCATGGTGTCTTTATGATGTAAGGCACCATGCCGTCTGAACATCAGGCGGCATGGCGCGGGGGTGGATTATTTACCGCCGTTTTTAGCTTTCAAGTCGGCAATCAGGCCGTCGATGCCTTTGGCTTTAATGGTTTCGCCGAATTGGTTGCGGTATACGGTAACCAAGCTTGCGCCTTCGACTGCAACATTGTATGCGCGGTATTTGTTGCCGCTTTGGTAGGTGGTGAAGTCCATGTTGACCGGTTTTTGGCCGGAAACGTTGATTTCGGCGCGGACAACGACTTCTTTACCGCCTTTGTTTACGACGGGGTTGTCTTTGATGTTGACCCTGGCGTTTTTGAATTTCAGCATGGTGCCGGAGTAGGTGCGGATCAGTAGGGTTTGGAACTCTTTGGTCAACGCTTGTTTTTGTGCGTCAGTCGCAGTGCGCCATGGGTTGCCGACGGCCAAAGCGGTCATGCGTTGGAAGTCGAAGTAAGGGATGGCGTAAGCTTCGGCTTTTTGGCGTGCGGTGTTGGCATCGCCGCTGTTGAGGATTTTCAGCACTTGAACGGAGTTTTCACGGACTTGGTTGACTGCGTCGGCAGGAGAGGCAAATGCCATGCTGATGCTCAATACGCCGATGCTCAATGCGCTGATGAAGGAAGTTTTTTTCATGGGAGTGTCCTGAATATTGGGTTGATATGTGTTTATTGTTTGTTTTGACCGGCAGATTCACTGTCTGCGTTTTTCTCGGCAAAGTTGGTCATGAATTTGCCGATAAGGTTTTCCAAAACCATGGCGGAGCTGGTGACGGTAATGGTGTCGCCTGCCGCCAAAGAATCAGTATCGCCGCCTTGTTGCAGGCCGATGTATTGTTCGCCCAACAATCCTGAAGTCAGAATTTGTGCGGAAACGTCGCTGCTGAAGTGATATTGGCTGTCCAGATTGAGGGCGACTTTGGCCTGATAGGATTTAGGGTCGAGCTGAATAGAGGCAACGCGGCCCACCAGTACGCCTGCGGATTTGACCGGAGCGTTGGTTTTCAAGCCGCCGATGTCGCTGAAATCGGCATAGACGGTGTAGGTTTGAGAGGATTTACCGAACGATTGTCCGCCGGCGGCGCGGAAGGCGAGAAAGCCGATAGCGGCCGCGCCCAGTAAGACAAACAGTCCTACCCAAAATTCCAAAGCATTTTTTTTCATGTGCTATTGTCCTTGTTTCATTCTTTTTAAGTGTCGTTTCAGACGGCCTTTAGTCGGTAAACATCCATGCGGTCAACATGAAGTCGACAGCGAGGATGGTCAGGGAGGAAGACACTACTGTGCGTGTACTGGCGCGTAAAATACCTTCGGAAGTCGGTACGCAGTGGAAGCCCTGATGTACGGCTATCAGCGTAACAGCTACGCCGAAAGTGGCGGATTTGATTAAGCCGTTGAGTACGTCGTAATGGAAAGTGATGTTGTTTTGCATTTGCGACCAGAAAATACCGCCGTCCAAACCCAGCCATTCGACACCGACCAAATACGCGCCGTAAATACCGGCAACGTTGAAAATCGAAGCCAGCAAAGGCATGGAAAACACGCCCGCCCAAAAGCGCGGCGCAACCACACGTGCAACAGGGTCGACTGCCATCACGTTCATTGCTTCAAGCTGCTCGGTGGTTTTCATCAAGCCGATTTCGCTGGTCATGGCACCGCCCGCGCTGCTGGCAAACAGAATGGCCGCCAATACGGGACCCAATTCGCGCAACAGGGAAGCGGCAACCATATAGCCTAAAATATCAGCGGATTTGAATTTTGCCAGCTGCGTATAGCCTTGCAAGCCCAATACCATGCCGACGAACAGGCCGGACACAGCAACAATCAGGACAGACAATACGCCTGCAAAGTAAACCTGGCGGATGCTCAGGCGCGGGCGGGTAAACGCCGTACCTGATTTGGCCAGGATCTGCAGGAAAAACAGCGTAATGCTGCCCAGCGATTGGATGAAGCCGAGGGTTTTTGCCCCGACGGAACGGATAAAATTCATAGGTTTCAGTTGATTGGTTAAATGGTTTTCAGACGGCCTTGATTGATTAAGTTTTAGATTGTTTGAAAGGTGGAGAGGAGTTTAGATTTTACCACCATAATATGCCGCTAGTTTATTTAGGCATTTGCGAACACAGGCTGATGTTTTAGGCATATTTTTTAGTTTTTCCGCAATAGGTGGTGAAACTTTATAATATGCCTTTACCAAAACCTTACCTAAAGTATTGGTTAAAAGTGTTTCATCACGGAAGCGGCGTAAGGCAATAACTTCTTCGGCGAATGAATCTCCATAAACTGCTGTAGCAATAAAGCAATTGCTAAAATTTTTATAGACACTGCCACAGTAGGGACAAATAGAATGGCTAATACTGCCTTTACGCATAATAATCCGTGGAGTCATTTTTTTGTTGCAAGTGTAGCAATTTACCCTTGGATCGTTTTCGTCACGTTTAGCTTGTTTCTCAGCCGCTCTTTTTTCTGATGCTTTTTCAGTAATAACGACAGTACCTGCAACCGGTCCTCGTTTGCTTGTACGTGCTTCAAAAGTAACGGCATCGCCGTTATGTGGCAACTCTGCCCCTTGAATATGTTTCACTGTGAAATAGTATTCTTTTCCTTCTTCAGAAACGATATATCCGTATCCTTTACTTTCAGAAAACCATTTAACTTTGCCGTTCATACAATGAGCCTTTAAGGTTTAGATTGCGTGATGACAGGCCGTCTGAACATCAGCCCAGCAAGTCTTGTTTTAAAGTCGTTTGCGCCGGATAGCGGTATGCGACAGGGCCGTCTGCCAAACCGCCGACAAACTGGCGTACCCAAGGCGAGTCGAGTTCGCGCATTTCTTCGGGCGAGCCGGAGAACATGATTTCGCCGTGTGCCAGGAAAATGACTTGATCGACGATTTCCAACGATTTTTCAATATCATGCGTTACCATGACGCTGGTTGAGCGCAGGGCCTTGTTGGCACGGCTGATGAGGTGGGCGATGACGCCCAGAGAAATCGGGTCGAGGCCGGTGAAAGGCTCGTCGTACAACATGATTTCAGGGTCGAGCGCAATCGTGCGTGCGAGGGCGACGCGGCGCGACATACCGCCGGAAAGCTCGGAAGGCATCAGGTTTTCAACACCGCGCAAACCGACTGCATTCAGTTTCAACACCACCAAATCGCGGATGACCGCTTCGGGCAAATCCGTCAGCTCGCGCATGGGGAAAGCGATGTTGTCGAAGACAGATAAGTCGGTGAACAATGCGCCATGTTGGAACAAAACGCCCATGCGGCGGCGGTGTTCGTACAGCTCCTGCGCCGAAAATGCGGCCAAATCGCGCCCTTCAATCAGCACTTTGCCCGATTGCGGGTGGATTTGACCCGTAATCAGGCGCATCAGCGTGGTTTTACCGCTGCCCGAACCACCCATTACGGCGGCGAAATTGCCTTGTGGAATGCTGAAGTTGATGTTGTTCAGAATAGGACGGTCGCCATATGCAAAGGCAACGTCTTTCATTTCGATGAAGGGTGTGGAACTCATGCAGGAGAAGGGTGTCGAAAAATGTATTTTAATTACGGGTATTGTAAAGGGTATTGGATATTCGGGCAATTTTCAGACGGCCTACGCTTAGGAATAACGGGTAAAAACGTGTGAAAGAATGCAGAAGCGTTGGTGATACGGTCGTTTTGTCGCGTGTTGTGTCAAACATACAGACAGCTGTGTAGGTATATAAAGAGGCGGGCAAACATGCCCGCCTTGTTTTTAATATTTCTGCAAACCTTCTACCTTGATTTCTTTGGCATTGGCATTGATGAAGGCTTGAGTCGCTTTCATCGTGGCTTGGATGCGCGGATCGTTCCAGCGCACGATTTGGTTGTTTTCATCGCGCTTGTCCGACCAGATAATCACGCCGTCGGTGTATTTTTTGCTGATTTCGAGCATTTTGCGCCAGCGGACGGGGTCGATGAACTGTTTGAAATAAGGACTGTTGGTGGCCGAATAATATTGCGGCCAAATGTAGCCGATGATTTTTTTGTTGGGAAAGCGTTGATGGATGTCGTTAACGGCGGTTTTCACGTCTTTTTCCCATTGCACCAAATCGGGGGAAGTGATGTAGAACACAGGATTGGCATAGTCGCTGATGGCGGCGGTGGGCGCACGGCGTTTGCTGACTTGCCGCCATTTGGCCAAGATGGTTTCGTTGTCAACGTTGGGGCGGTAGTGGCGGATGCCGTGCAGGTGTTCGGAAGGCATGCCGTAGTTGCTGATGACGGCGCGCGGGTTTTCTTCTCTGAAGATTTGGTACATCCGTGCGAAGTCGGTTCTCAATTCATCGGGTGTCAGCAGTTGGCCGTCTTTTTCGGCAAACCAGCTTTCGATGTCGGTGGAAATGGTGCGGTAGCCTTCACGGCGCGATTGCTTGGCCAATTCGCGGATGCGCTCTTCGTTGAGTACGCCGTGTTTGCGTTTGCCCGTTGGATCGGGTTTGACCAGCTCGCTTTCGTAAACCAAGAACACTTTGGAGAGTTTGTCGGCGGTCAGGTCGGGTTTGCCGACGTAGTCCATGCGGTCGTAGATAATGAAATCTTTGGCATGGGCGGAGAGGGCGGTCAATAAGAGGACGAGGGGCAAAAGGCGGTTGGGTTTCATATTTTTAGGCAGATAAGGGAAAAGGGCCATTGTACGGGAAGCGGTGTTAAAGTGAGTCAAAGGCCGTCTGAAAGGATAAAAGTTCTTTCAGACGGCCTTTGTTGGATTGGGGTATTCAGTTTTGAGGCTGGTGTGATTTACTGCGCTGCAGTTTTTTCCAGCAATAGGAAAGTCTCGGCTTTGTTGCGCGGTCTTGCGCCTTGCCACAAGGTTTGCCAGCCCGAAGGTGCGCCGATGTTGGCGGCTTGGCGGATGAGGCGGTAGCGGCAGGACGGGTTGTCGGTCGTGGTTTTAATATGGCTGTATTGTGTCCATGCGATTCGTGTGCGCTGGTCTTGGCCGTCGATGCTGATACATTCGAGGCCGTCTGAAAGTTTCTGTTTCAATTCGGAAGAAAGTGCGGCTTCCATTTGGTGAACCACCGGCGCATGGCTTTTGGCGGCGTTGAGCCACGGTAAAAACAGGGTCATCAGCAAGGCCCAGGCCAAGGTAACGCCGGCCGCCCAGTTGGTTACGGCTTGGCGGCCGCGGATGTTTTTACGCGTAATCGCCCAGAACCACAACGGGGTAAACAGCAGGGCGACGGCCATCGGAATCGGGTCGATGTCGGGGATGTAATATGGGCTGAAATAGGCAGCGCGTTCGGCCAGTTTGGCAGGCCAGCCGTAGTTCATGGCGAAGAAGCCCAGCCACAGGAACACGGCAATCAAACCAAATGCCATGATGCCGAACCAGTTGATAAATGCCGCTGCGCCGCGACGCAGGCCGTCCAGTTGTGCCGCGCCGAGCAGGGCGAGCGGCGGCAACAGCCAAACGAGGTTGTCTTGCAGGCGTTGCGGGTTGATGGCGAGCAGGGCTGTCATGACAACCAGCCACGACAGGCTCAGAATGCCCCAGTTTTTATCGTGGATACGCGTGCGGCTGAGCGTCCATGCCGCCAGCGGCCAAGCAGGCAGGGTAAACCACAGCAGGTTTTTCAGATAATAGGGTAGGTTGAAGGCCGTCTGAATCTGATGGAAGCCGCCGAATACGCCTAAGGAATAATGGTTGAACCAAATATCAAACCATTCTGGATTGGTTTTTGATAAAATCAGTGGATACAGAATCAGCAGGGGCAGGGAAACGACGATGGCGCCAATCAGGGTCAGCAGATAGCGTTTGCTCTGCCAAGTGGAATGGAACGACAGGGCAAGTGCCAAAAACATCATGGCCGAGGTCAGCAGGTAGCCTGAGGAAAGGGAGAGTAAAACCCAGCCGCTGCACAACAGCAAAATGGCGATAATGACACGGCGGCGTGCCAGTGAAAAGCCGCACAGAATCAATCCAAACGCGGCAAAAGTGGCCGACATGGGATTGAGGAAGTGGGCGATGGGCAGCAAACCGATGCTGCCGATAAGGATTAAGACAACGCTGCGGCCGTGGTGTCTGCCGAGAAAGTTGAAGCCGGCAAAACCGCAGGCGGTCAGTCCGATAGCGGTGAATACCACGCCGGCAAAACGCGCGGCATCATAGGTATCGGCCGCCCAAGGCGAAAACAGGGTTTGGAATGCGGTTGCCGCCCACAAAAAAGCAGGGGAGAGGGTGAAATCGGGTTGACCGAAGATTTGTGCAACCAACAGGCTGCCGCCGTTTTTCATGGACTCGGAGGCGGTAAAGAGGGAGGGTTCGGCAGGGTTCCACAAGTCATGCGAGAACACGCCCGGCCACAGCCAGGCAAAGGCCATCAGCAGCAGAAGCCATGGTTTTTCATGGGTTTTTTGGGGGCGGCGCGGATCGGGCGGTGTGTAAGTCAGCATGGAAGGTCAAAAAACGGTTGGTTTGAATAGCAATGGTACAGGGTTTGACGGGTTTGCGCGATATGCCGGACCGGAGAGCTTTGTAAAATAATGCTTACGGCTCGTTTTTGTCGGGTGTTTGGAATGATATGGCATTCGGTATGACGACAAAAAGTTCAGGCCGTCTGAAAGAAATATTTCAGACGGCCTGAATGCAAAAAAGACTGCACGAAGCAGTCTTTTTGACAAAGCGGCAATTAGCGTTTGAACAGGTTGCCGAATTTGTTGTTGAATTTGTCCACACGACCGGTAGTGTCGACGATTTTTTGAGTACCGGTGTAGAAAGGGTGGCACAGAGAGCAAACCTCAACGTTGAAGCTGTCTTTTTCCATTGCGGATTTGGTCACGAATTTGTTGCCGCAAGAGCAGGTAACGTTGATTTCGTGGTAGTTCGGGTGAATACCTTGTTTCATTTGATTTCCTTTCGATTAAGCGGGCACAGGGGTTTTGCCTGTACTTCAGTTAAGCGTGGAATTTTCGCTATTTTTGGCTGTTTCGTCAAGAGGATATTTTGTAGCAGGGCAGTTTCGCAACAGACAAGAACAGTTTAGAATAGACTCTCGAACCAAATATTATGCGGTCAGATTGTAATCTCACTGAAAAGAGGATGTAAAACCTCCTCTAGATGTGAAACTTTAAGAAGAATAATAGTCTGAATAATATTTACGCTTGTACGAACAGGAGACGGAATCAATGTGGAAAAGGATATTGACGTGCATTTTGCGTGTTTGGGGAGGAATGTTGCCTCCGTCTTATTGCAAACCATTCGGCCGGATTGCGCAAAAATTCCGTGCTGCTTTGGCTGCGTGCATTTCTCCAAACATCGGTAAAAACGTCAATATTGAAAAAGGCGGATACGTTTTTCCGGATACGGTAGTCGGCGATAATTCGGGTATCGGTGTAAATTGCGAAATCTGCCGCGGTTTGACCCTCGGCAAGAATGTGATGATGGGGCCGGAATGTCTGTTTTATTCGACCAACCACAAATTCAACCCTGAAACCCGCCGCTTTGAAGGTTATACAGACATCAGCCCGATTGTGATTGAAGATGATGTTTGGATTGGTCGACGTGCGATTATCATGGGTGGCGTTACCATCGGCAAGGGCGCGGTAATCGGCGCAGGTTCGGTGGTTACTAAAGATGTGCCGCCTTATTGCGTGGCTGCGGGCAATCCTGCGATTGTTCGGAAAAAACTGCTGGATGAGCAAGAGCTTGCAGCCGAATAGTGTGAACAAAATAGCAAAATAAAAGGCCGTCTGAAATTCAGACGGCCTTTTTTAATATTGATTAAGCGGCAATTTTTTCGCATTCTTTAATGCAAGCCAAGCAAGATTCGTAGCAGGCTTTGCATTCAGCGTGGTGGCCGGCGTGTTCTTTGCAGGCGGCAGCACATTGTTTGCAGGCTTCGATGCACACTTTTGCCAAAGACGGAGTCAGGCGTGAATTTTGGGCGGCAAGGTTTTGCAATGTGCTGCACAGTGCCAACATTTGGTTAGCGCCGGTTGCGCAGTCTTTCATGGAAGTATCGCCGGAGCTCAACAGGGCGATGCAGTGTGCCAGACAGATTTGACCGGCTTCAACGCAATGTGCGGCTGCTTTGCGCGCGGCTTCGTAGGCGCGCGGTGCAGAATGCGCGTGACCAGCATGACCAGCGTGGTGTGCATGGCCTGCATGGTCGTGAGCACGGGCAAAAGAAGCGGCGGCGGTGAGGGAAACAGCAGCAGCGCTGCCGATAAATTGACGACGGTTCATAAGATAGAGTCCTTTTTGTTTTGTAGAAATATCGGACGAATTATTTCATCCATTATTAAAAGGTTACCATGTTATTCGTTTTTAAACAACAGGCCGTCTGAAGGTATCGATAGCACGTTCAGACGACCTTGAAATGTCAAGGTTCCCGCGTCAGGTTGCAGCCGCTTTCCGTTCATGAATCAGTAAATTCAACAGGGCGGCCGCGCCTGCCAAGACTGCGTCGGCGTACCACATCCAGCCGTAATCGTTGAAGCGCGTGATGACGATGCCGCCGATGTACGAACCCAAAAAGCCGCCGATTTGATGGCTCAACATGGTTAACCCGAAGAGGGTGGCCAAGTAGCGTGTACCGAAAAGTTTGCCGGTAATGGCGGCGGTGGGGGCGACGGTTGCCAGCCAAGTAAAACCGAGTCCGGCGGCGAAAAGATAGAAGTTCAAATCGGTTTTAGGGGCGGCCAGATAAATCAATATCATGGCGACACGCGAAGCATATAAACCGAAGAGGACGTATTTGCCCAAAAATCTGCCGGTACACCAGCCTGAAAAAATACAGCCGGCGATGTTTGCCAAACCAATAATGGCAATGGAGGTCGAAGCGACCGTAGCGGGGAGGCCGCAAAGTGAAATTTCGGTCGGTAGGTGGGTAACCAAAAAGGCGATGTGAAAACCGCAGGTAAAGAAACCCAAATGCAGCAAGATATAGCTGCGGTTGGCGAAAGCCTTGCAGACGGCCTGCTTCAGGGTTTGGCCGCCGTTGTCGGTATGGACGGTGTGAGAAGCATGTTTGCCGCCGGCCAGCCACCAAGAAATCGGCAAAATCAAGATGGCAATGACTGCCCAAACATAAAATGTCCCCGCCCAGCCGACGTGGGGCAGGGCAATCAAACCTTGAACCAACGGCGCGAACAAAAATTGCCCTGCGGACCCGCCTGCATTGACCAGGCCGGAAGCCAAGCTGCGCCGATGAGGCGGCGTTTTGGCGGCGACCTGTCCCATAATGATGGAAAATCCGCCCGAACCCGTACCGAATGCCAACAATAAACCAATACTCAGTATCAGCCCCCAATAAGTCGGCATTTGCGGCACCATCAGACAGGCGGCAATCAACAGAACCGTACCGCCGGCTAAAACCTTAAACGCGCCGAAGCGGTCGGCTAACGCGCCGGACAAGGGTTGCGATATGCCCCACATCAATTGGAAAACGGCAATAATCAGGCTGAACTGGGTCATGCTCAATTCGGTCGAATTGACGACGGGCAGGACAAAAAGCCCTAAAGTCATCCTCATGCCGATGGTAATCAGCAGGATGGAGGCGGCAGCGGCAATCAGCAGCCACAAATTGGGTAATTTTGCAGAAGAATCGGTCATGATGTTTGTGTGTGTAAGGGGCAGGGAATAAAAGCTATTCCTGCCACTATATTATTTATTTGATTTCTCGGCGAGCCGATATATAAACGCGCGATTCTAGCATTGGGCGAGAAACGGCATAAATAACCGTTGGTTCTTTGGATATGGTAAAAAGTGATATGGCTTGAGGATGAATTGAGGATGAATCGGTCAAATATTCTTCGTTTGGTACTGACGGAGCAAGCAAATTGCCGTTGAATTTTCATTTGAGAACAAAGGCCGTCTGAAAAGTTTCAGACGGCCTTTGTTTGACTGACTTACATCAGATGATTTCCAGAATGAAATACTGACGCAGTTTTTCGTACACATTATTTTGTACGTTGATACAACCATTGGTTATGATGCGGTCGGCCACATGAGGGGAGGCGATGCGTTCCATGCGTCTTTCTTGTGGTTTGAGCGTCCATACCCTGTGTAATGCAAACAGAAAGTCATTTTCTTCTTTGAAGCCGATAACCTCGCCACCGTAACCCGGTTTGCTGGTCATCATCGGCGTCATATTGAATTTGCCTTTCGGCGTGGTCTTGCCAATCAGTACCGGATGGCACTGACCGTCATCGGCAAAGCAAAGCTCAGCCTTAGCTGTATTGACCACAACTTTTTTGCGTTGGATATAGTCGCTGACAGCATCGGCAGCGGCCAAAGAGTTCAGGCCTGCTGCCAAGGCTATACCTAATAGGATCCGTTTCAAATTTGTCCTTATTGACGGATGCGTTGAGGAGCTTCTTTAATGATCTCGCGGATGATCACTTGAGGCTCTTGTTTAGGTGTAGGTGCTGGAGGAGGACATACGGCATCTTTAGGGAATACTGGATTCCAGAAGAAGCTGCGTGCAAATTTGTCTTTGTCGAAGATCACTTTGTATTGGCAAGTAGTGATGCCTTCAACGCCGGAAGTGTTTTCAGGGTCAACACCTACGCCTGGGGTGTAGAAGTGGAACAGGTAGTCCCATTCACGCACGCCAACCATGCCTTCGTCGTAGTGAGGACGGCCGAGGATTTTGTAGATGTCGTCTTTGGTCAGGCCAGGACGCATTTGATCCAGCTCGTCAAAAGTCGGGAATGTACCGCGGTCTTTGTTGAAGGTCAGGGAGTAAGGTTTAGGGAAGCGTGGCTCGTCTGTAGTGCCTTCAGGAGTGATTTTGCTCTTAGTAGCACAGGCGGCCAGCAGGCCGGTAGCCAGCAGGACGAAGCCCACTTTTGCGATTTTTTTCATTTGATAATCCTTTTATTGATTTTACCAGCCGAACTTTTCAGACGGCCTGTTAGTGCCGGCAGCGAGTTTGCCGGTTTACCCAAATAATGTTGTGCTTCTTAAAGATGTACCCGACGGTTTGACAAACAGAACATCGGCACATTCCGGCAGGGCATTGCGCCTCATCTCCGTTGTATCCGCCTGAATCGGCAGAACCGTTCAGACGGCCTGACTGACATTTATTGTCACTTTGTAACAATTTCACTGCGAGTAAGGCTTGGGGTTTAGAGATTTCCGGTTTTCGATAAATCAGGTTTTATTGCGTAATACCTTGTTATCTTTGTGCTTTAGTTCTTTTTGGCATTTGCCGGAGATTAGGTACTTAATCTTTCGGGTGTTATCCCTGCAAATTGTATGCCAGTTTTCCTTTATACGCATAATCTGTGTATGCCAGAATGTTGGCTTTATACAACATTCATATTAACGAACCAGAAACGGATTGTACCTTTTCTCATGCCCGATAGTGGTCATGCGGCCGTGTCCGGCGATAACTTGCGTGATTTCGGGCAGGGTTAATAGTTTAGCGCAGATATTGTTTATGAGGTCATCATGATTGCCGCGCGGAAAATCTGTGCGACCAATGGTCTCATAAAATAAAACATCGCCTGCGACTAAAAGTCCGTTTTCGGCATTGTAAAAAACGACTTGGCCGGGAGTGTGGCCGGGAATGTGGAGGACTTGGAAGCTGTGATTGCCGACTTTGAGCGCTTCCCCTTCTTCCAGCCAGCGTGTCGGCGTGAATGACGGAGAAACGGGAAAACCGTATTGCGCCGTTGTTTGCGGAAGGGCTTGGAGCAGGAATTCGTCGTCTTTGTGCGGGCCAAGAACGGGTACGTCACAGGTTTTCAAAAGTTCAACCACGCCGCCTGCGTGGTCAAGATGGCCGTGGGTCAGCCAAATGGCGGTCAGCTTGAGGCCTTTGTTTTGGACTTGTTGCAATAAATAGGATACGTCGCCACCGACATCGGTCAAAACGGCTTCTTTGGTTTCATCATCCCAAATCAGCGTGCAGTTTTGACGGAAGGGGGTAACGGCGTTGATTTCAAATTGGAGTGCCATGGGTGTTCCTAGGGAATGCTTGTTTAATGTTGTTTACGGTTCAGACGGCCTTTTGCTATTATGTATATATAATAAAAAGCAAGTCTGGAAAAGTGTCTTATGAATAATGTAATGCGAACCATGATACCGATTTTTGCGGCTTCTTTCATCTCTGCGGCGTTTGGTGCAAATTTGTTGTTGGCGCAGGAATATAAAAATCAAGATATTGCCGGTTGGGCCATGAGTGAAAAGTTGGATGGCGTACGCGCGTATTGGGACGGCAGGCAGCTGGTCAGTCGTCAGGGTTATACGTTTACACCGCCCAAAGGTTTTACAGCAGGTTTTCCACCGTTTCCGATGGATGGCGAGTTGTACAGCGGACGAGGGCGGTTTGAGCAAATTTCCGCGACGGTGCGTTCTGCCTCGGGAAATTGGGACGGCATCCGTTTGCATGTTTTTGACGTGCCGCAGGCGCAGGGTAATCTGTATCAGCGGCTGGAAACGGCTTCGAAATGGCTGAAATCACACCCGTCGGCACGGTTTACGGTTATTCCGCAAGTCAAGGTGCGCGACAAACAGCATGCTTTGGATTTTTTGAAACAAGTCGAAGCGCTGGGTGGGGAAGGTGTGATGCTGCGTCAACCTGAAGCCCGTTATGCAGGCGGTAGAAATGGGCAGCTGTTGAAGCTGAAAAGTGAATATGATGATGAATGTACGGTGACGCGTCATTATGAGGGCAAAGGGCGCAATGTCGGGCGTTTGGGTGCGGTAGGATGCAAAAACCAATATGGCGAGTTTCGTATCGGCAGCGGTTTTAAGGATAAAGACCGCGACCATCCGCCGAAAATCGGTGCGCTGATTACTTACCGTTATCGTGGTTTTACGCAAAAGGGAACGCCGAAATTTGCAACATTTGTCAGGGTGCGCTCGGATCGATAAAACAAATGAAAGGCCGTCTGAAAATAGGTTTCAGACGGCCTTTTATATAGATGTTGTATAGCCTTTTATAAGGTTTTCCAATACATCAGGCAATTCGGCCAAGCTGTTGAGCATGGCGACATGGGGCATGGAGGAAAGCTGTTGGGCGGTATGTGCACCGGTGGTAACTGCGATGGCGCGGATTTTAGCGTTGGCGGCCATTTCTAGGTCGTGGGTGGTGTCGCCGACAACGACGGCCTCTTCCGGTTCAACACCCAGTCGGTCGCAGAGGGCGAGTACCATATCGGGCGCGGGTTTGGACGGATATTCGCCGGCGCAGGCGGTTTCCAGCCAAAAGGCTTGGGTGTCGGTTTGTGCGATGGCTTTGTCCAAGCCGCCTCGGCCTTTGCCGGTTGCTACTGCAAGCCAATAGCCTTGTTGTTTCAAGCGTTGCAGGCAGGGCAGGGCTTCGGGGAACAGGGTCATGTTGCGGTTGTTGGGATTGAGGTAGTGTGCGGCATAGGTCTCAATCAGGGTTTCCTGAACGTGTTCGCTGACGTTGTGGGCAAGGCGGCGGATGATGCCGGAGAGGCTGTATCCGATGAGCGGGCGGATTTGGTCGGCTTCGGGAACGGGCAGGCCGCAATCGGCAAAGCTTTGCTGAAAGGTGTGGATGATGGGGTTGGTGGTGTCGGCAAGTGTGCCGTCCCAGTCGAAAATAATGAGTTTGGGTTTCATGGGTTTCCTTTCAGACGGCCTTTTCCTGATTTTCCAGCATTAAAACAAATTGCGCCAATTCTTGCGGCAGGGGCGCTTTTAGGATCAGTTTTTCGCCGGTCAGCGGATGGGCGAGATGCAGCTCGGAGGCGTGCAGGAACATTCTTTTCAAACCGAGTTTTTGCAGGCGTTTGTTGGCTTGATAGTCGCCGTAGCGTTCGTCTCCGGCAATGGGGCAGTCTTGCGATTGCAGGTGGACGCGGATTTGGTGGGTGCGGCCGGTTTTCAGGGTGGCTTCGACAAAGATCAGGTCGGATAGGCCGACTTGGTGCAAAAGGCCGTCTGAAAAACGGTTTAACACGCGGAAGATGGTGTGGGCGGATTGGCCGTCTTCGCTGACGCGCACCATTTTTTCGCCTTGTGCGCCGGTGTATTTGAACAGGGGGAGCTTGACGTGGAAGCGGTCGTTCGGCAGTTTGCCCACGCCCAGTGCGAGATAGATTTTTTTCGGATGGTCGTTGCGGATGGCTTCGTGTAGTTTTACCAAGGCGCTGCGTTTTTTGGCAATCATCAAAAGGCCGCTGGTGTCTTTGTCGAGGCGGTGGACGAGTTCGAGATAACGCGCTTCGGGACGGGCGCGGCGGATTTGTTCGATGACGCCGAAGCTCACGCCGCTGCCGCCGTGGACGGCAACACCGGAAGGTTTGTTGATGACCAAAAGCGCATCGTCTTCGTAAACGATGTCAAACTCGCGCGCAGGCGCGGCCTGGCTTTCAGACGGCCTTTGTTTTTCGGCGATGCGTATCGGCGGAATGCGGACGGTATCGCCTGCCTGAATGCGGTTGTCGGGTTTGCAGCGTTTTTTGTTCAGCCGCACTTCGCCGGCGCGGATAATGCGGTGGATATGGCTTTTCGGGACGCCTTTGAGGATTTTTATCAGATAGTTATCAAGGCGTTGGCCTTCCTCGTGTTCGGCAACGGCAATCAGGCTGATTGAATCTTTGCGTATTGCGTGCATTTTCTCTATAATCCCAAACGTCCGTTTCGGGACCCGAACCTGCCGTCGCAGGCCGTCTGAAACGGATTTATTGTTAAAACGAGATTTTATATTAAAAACGCACTCCGCAAAGCATTTCCTTGTGTTTGTTCAAAGCCGGCAAACGCAATCCCGTAATTAAGTTTGAATTGAACCTGCCGTCCGGCCGGGCGTAAGACGCAGTCCGCGCAGCACCGTCCGAAATTACCGGCGCTACGATAATAAGAAGATGTAGGCTGCCTTATTTTGTCCGAAGCATCAGCATTCGGACGGCAGCGGAACCATCAACCTTTCCGCCGCATTGTTCTTTATTTCCTTCTTTATCCGAATCCGTCCGCACATGGCTTGAGTTCAAGCATGCAACCTTGCGGATTTCAAATCAAATACTGGTTACACGGGGATTTTCCCATCTTGCCTTTGAAGAGTGCCAACCGGACAGACAGGCCGTCTGAAAAAGATATTCACAAATCAAACGGCCGCTGTTCACGAGGTGACTATGAAAAGAATGTTATTCAACGCAACGCAGGCCGAAGAGCTGCGCGTTGCCATTGTCGATGGCCAAAACCTTTTGGACTTGGACATCGAAACGCTGGGCAAAGAACAGCGTAAAGGCAATATCTACAAAGGTATCATTACCCGCATCGAGCCGTCGCTGGAAGCGTGTTTCGTCGATTACGGAACCGACCGCCACGGCTTTTTGCCGTTTAAGGAAGTATCGCGTTCATATTTCCGCGACTACGAAGGCGGCAGGGCGCGTATTCAGGACGTGCTCAAAGAGGGCATGGAAGTTATCGTCCAAGTCGAAAAAGACGAGCGCGGCAACAAAGGCGCGGCGCTGACCACTTTCATCAGCCTGGCCGGCCGCTATTTGGTATTGATGCCGAACAACCCGCGCGGCGGCGGCGTATCCCGCCGTATCGAAGGCGAAGAGCGTCAAGAGTTGAAAGCCGCTATGGCCGAACTCGATATTCCAAACGGCATGAGTATCATTGCCCGTACTGCCGGCATCGGCCGCAGTGCGGAAGAGTTGGAATGGGACTTGAACTATCTCAAACAACTCTGGCAAGCCATTGAAGAAGCAGGCAAAGCACACCATGACCCTTACCTGCTCTTTATGGAAAGCTCGCTGCTGATTCGTGCAATTCGCGACTATTTCCGTCCCGATATCGGCGAGATTTTGGTGGATAATCAAGAAGTTTATGACCAAGTTGCCGAGTTCATGAGCTACGTCATGCCGAGCAATGTAGGCCGTCTGAAACTCTATCAAGACCACACGCCGCTGTTCTCCCGTTTCCAAATCGAACATCAAATCGAAAGCGCGTTCTCACGCAGCGTCAGTCTGCCTTCCGGCGGCGCGATTGTGATCGACCACACCGAAGCCCTGGTTTCCATCGACGTCAACTCTGCGCGTGCCACACGCGGCTCGGATATTGAAGACACCGCGTTCAAAACCAATATGGAAGCCGCCGAAGAGGTTGCCCGTCAAATGCGCCTGCGCGACTTGGGCGGTTTGGTCGTCATCGACTTCATCGACATGGAAAATCCGAAACACCAACGCGATGTTGAAAACGTCCTGCGCGACGCGCTCAAAAAAGACCGCGCCCGCGTGCAAATGGGCAAACTTTCGCGTTTCGGCCTTTTGGAATTGAGCCGTCAACGTTTGAAACCGGCTTTGGGCGAAAGCAGCCATGTCGCGTGTCCGCGCTGTGCCGGTACCGGCGTCATCCGCGGCATCGAATCCACCGCCCTGCACGTTTTGCGCATCATTCAAGAAGAAGCAATGAAAGACAACACTGGCGAAGTACACGCACAAGTGCCTGTCGATGTTGCTACCTTCCTGTTGAACGAAAAACGCGCCGAGCTGTTTGCGATGGAAGAACGTTTGGATGTCAACGTCGTCCTGATTCCAAACATCCACTTGGAAAATCCGCACTACGAAATCAACCGCATCCGCATTGATGACGTAGAAGAAGACGGCGAACCGAGCTACAAACGTGTCGCCGAGCCGGAAGAAGACGAATCCGCCAAACCTTTCGGCAGCGAAAAAGCCAAAGCTTCCCGTCCTGAGCCGGCTGTCAAAGGCGTACGTCATACCCAGCCAGCACCGACTGTCGCCCCTGAGAAAAAAGCCTCTTGGTGGGACAGCTTCAAAGCTTGGTTGAAACGCATTTTTGGCGGCAATACCGCAGCCGAAACCGCGCCTGTTGCCGAAGTGGCAGAAAAACGCACTTCGGGCAGCAACAATCGCAACAGCAATTCCGGCAACCGCCGCGCAAACAGCCGCCGTCAAAATCCACGCCGCAGCAACAAACACGACGGCAGCAAAGTCGAAGTGCGTGAAGTGAATGCCGAAGCTGCCGACAGCAAGTTTGAAGAAAACAAATCAAGCGAAAGCCGCAACGACGAGCGTAAAGACAATCGTCGCAACCGCAACCGTAACAACCGCCGCGATGATCGCAACAACGAGCGCAATCGTGTTGAGGAAGTGGTTGAAGACGTAAACGTTCAAGAAGTAGCTGCATTGGCTGAGATGCCGTCTGAAAACCAAGCGGAACAAAATGGCAATAAACGCCGCCGCAACAACGGCCGTAACGAGCGCAACCGTCATCAATCTGCGGAAAACCGTGTTGAGGACGCGAACATTCAAGCAGCCGATGGCGAACAGGCGCAAGTTGAAGCGGACGACAACGCCCGCAGCGAAGAGGGTGTGAAAAACAACGGCCGTCAAGGACGCGACCGCAACAACCGTCAGCGCAACAACCGCAACGACCGCCGTTCCAACAGCAAAAAACGCAATATTCCGTCTTCGGCAAAAATCGAGCAATACCTGAATATTACCGATACCGCCGACAAAGTCCTCTTTGCCGTAGCGCATGTTTTGGGTTTGAACGAAACGGTTGAAGCTGTAAATGCGACATTGTCTTCTGAAAGTGACCAAGCCGAGCCGCTGGTGATTGTGGTATCCGAGCCTGAAGTTACCAGCGCAGAGCCATTCGTATTTGCGATTGAAAGCGAAGACGAGCCTGCCGTAGCGCAAACTGAAAGCGCAGATGCCGAACAAGCCCTGCTTGCTTCTGCAGTCAGCAACGTTAAAGAAGCCATTTCTGCGGTATTGTCTCCGAATGGAACGGCTACTGTTGCACTGGTTGAAGTACCAACCGAAACTGTTGCCACACAAACTGAAGCCGTCGCTGAAGCAGCGCCTGTCGCAATCGTTGTGCCTGAGAGCTTGGGCGATTTGATCTTCGTTGAAACCGATCCGCAAGCCGTTGCCGCTTTTGCCGCGCAGCCACAACCTGAACCGGTCGCTAAAACACGCCGTTCGGATGTGCCTAAAGTAGAAGTGGAAGACGTAGCAGTTGAAATGATTTTGGTGGAAACACGCAAAGATTAAGATTGGTTTTATAGTTAAAAGCCCGATGTTGAACGCATCGGGCTTTTTTATTGGCAAGGAGTTGTGCTGCTCATTTTCTTTGTGTTTACCATGAGCGTTGCTTCATGGTTGAAAAGCAGGATAGCTTGCTGAAAAAGGGAAGGGCGTGATTCTTTCAATGGGAAGGGTTTAACGACAAATAGATTGATATGAGAAAAGGCCGTCTGAAATGGTTTCAGACGGCCTTGGTTTGTGTGTATGTTTAGGTATTGTGATTATTTTTTGTTCAGAGAGTCACGGATTTCGCGCAACAACAGAACTTCTTCGCTAGGCTCTGCTGGTGCTTCTTCAGCAGGAGCTTCGGTTTTTTTTACGGAGTTGATGGCTTTAACCACGCAGAAGATGGCAGCGGCGATGATCAGGAAGCTGATCACAGTGTTGATGAACAGACCAATGTTCAGGGTAACGGCACCGGCTGCTTGAGCGGCCGCCAGGCTGGCGTAACCAGCTTCAGGAGCGGCTTGTGCGCCGTCTTTCAGCGTGATGAACAGGTTGGAGAAATCAACGCCACCAATCAGCAGACCGATAGGAGGCATGATTACATCGTCAACCAATGATTTGACGATGCCGCTGAATGCTGTACCGACAACCATACCGACTGCGAGGTCGATCACGTTGCCACGCATAATAAATTCTTTAAATTCTGAAGCGATTGACATAATTAATCTCCTGTATGTGTTTGAGTCAAAATCAGATGTGATTCAATAAATCGGCAGGCATATTAACGCTTTATCGGTTAAGAAAAATTCATTAATGTTAAATTTTGTATTTTAGGCCAAAAATACCCTGCTTCTATGCCTTCTGTATGAAAAACAGGCCGTCTGAAAATTTTCTGTTACTTTTTTACACCACTTTTATCAGTAGCTAAGTATCAGATAACATGAATGTTATCTTTAGAATCAATGCTCTATCTTGCCTTTTAAATGAGATGGAATGATAACGTTATAATGTTAGTAACATAATGCGTCAAAGCATACGGTAATCATGTTTCCTACGTGTATTTGAATTTCAGGCGGCCTTATCGGTTATGCCATCATTCAAACCATAATGTAATGGCCATAAAAAACGCACTTTCATCATGAAAGTGCGTTTGGCGTAAAAACTGTTTAGTTCTCTTCGTCGTTCAGCGCGTTGATGCTGTAACCGCCGTCAACGTAGGTAATCTCGCCGGTGATGCCGGAGGCGAGGTCGGACAGCAGGAAGGCGGCTGTGTTGCCGACTTCTTCAGTGGTAACGTTGCGGCCCAATGGGTTGTGGGAAGCGACGTGGCCCAAGAGTTTGCTTAAATCGGCGATGCCGGAAGCGGCCAGGGTTTTGATCGGGCCTGCGGAGATGCCGTTGCAGCGGATGCCTTCTTTGCCCAGGCAGGCGGCGGTGAAGCGGATGCCGGCTTCAAGGCTGGCTTTGGCCATGCCCATAACGTTGTAGTTAGGAATGGCACGAACGGCGCCCAAGTAGCTCAGTGCAACGATTGCGGCGTTGCGGCCCTGCATCATCGGACGGGCGGCTTTGGCCAGCGCAGGCAGGCTGTATGCGGAGATTTCGTGAGCGGTGTTGAATGCTTCGCGGCTGATGCTGTCGAGGAAGTCGCCGCTCAAGGCTTCCTTGGGGGCAAACGCGATGGCGTGCACCAAACCGTCGAGGCCGTCCCAGTGTTTGCCCAAATCAACGAAAACTTGGTTGATTTCGTCATCGCTGGCAACGTCGCAGCGGAACACGAGTTCGGAGCCGAGTTCGGCCGCCATTTTACGGACGCGCTCTTCCAGTTTGTCGACAACATAAGTAAATGCCAATTCCGCGCCTTGTTCGCGGCAGGCTTTGGCGATGCCGTAAGCGATGGAACGCTCGGAGATCATGCCGGTAATCAGAATTTTTTTGCCTTGCAAAAAGCCCATTTTCTTATCCTTTAGCAGTGGTATTGCGGTTGCATTAAACTGCGCATTATAGCAAAAACCGCTGTTTCGGCATAGAAAAAAACGGATAACCCTTTGTCTTGCCTCAAATAGGGATAAGGTTTTCTGTCAAGGCCGTCTGAAACCTGACGGAACAGCGGCAAAACGTTATACTTGATAGTCTTAATGACCGATGTTTCAGGAGTGAACTATGCCCGAGCAAAACCGCATTCTCTGCCGAGAACTCAGCCTGTTGGCGTTTAACCGCCGTGTACTGGCTCAGGTGCAGGATACGAAAGTTCCTTTGTTGGAGCGTTTGCGTTTTTTGTGCATCGTGTCTTCCAATTTGGACGAATTTTTTGAAGTGCGCATGGCGTGGTTGAAACGCGAAAACAAATTGCGCCCGCATCAGCCGCTCGACAACGGCAAAACCGCGGCCGAAACCATCGAAGCGGTGGCAAAAGAGGCACAGGCCTTGATTCGCGAGCAGTACGATCTGTTTAACAAAGTATTGCAGCCTGCACTCAGTCGCGCCGGTATTCATTTTTATCGCCGCCACAAATGGACGGCCGCGCAGAAAAAATGGATCGAAAACTATTTCGACAACGAGCTGTTGCCCATTCTCACGCCCATCGGCCTTGATCCGTCACACCCGTTCCCGCGCCCGTTAAACAAATCGCTCAACTTCGCCGTCGAACTCGAAGGCACGGATGCGTTCGGCCGTCCGTCCGGTATGGCGATTGTACAGGCTCCGCGCATTTTGCCGCGCGTCGTCCCCATGCCGTCTGAAATTTGCGGCGGTGATGCAGGCTTTGTGTTCTTGTCTTCGATTTTGCACGCCCATGTCGGCAAACTCTTTCCCGGCATGAAGGTTAAAGACTGCCATCAGTTCCGCCTCACGCGCGACAGTGATTTGACGGTCGATGAAGAAGATTTGAAAAACCTGCGTGCCGCGATTCAAAACGAGTTGCACGACCGCGAATACGGCGACGGCGTGCGCTTGGAAGTGGCGGACACTTGTCCGGCGTATATTCACGACTTCCTGCTTGCCCAGTTCAAGCTGACTTCTGCCGAGCTGTATCAGGTCAAAGGGCCGGTCAATTTGGTGCGGCTCAATGCCGTTCCCGATTTGGTGGACAGGCCGGATTTGAAGTTCCCACCGCGCAATGCAGGCCGTCTGAAAGCCTTGCGCAAAAACGGCTCCGTATTCAAACTGGTCAAACAGTCGCCGATTTTGCTGCACCACCCGTATCAGTCTTTCGATCCGGTTGTCCAAATGATACGCGAAGCCGCTGCCGATCCGGATGTGTTGGCCGTTAAAATGACCATCTACCGCACCGGTAGCAATTCCGAGCTTGTACGCGCATTGATGAAGGCCGCACTGGCGGGTAAGCAGGTTACCGTCGTGGTCGAACTGATGGCGCGTTTTGACGAAGCCAACAACGTCAATTGGGCGAAGCAGCTGGAAGAGGCGGGTGCGCACGTCGTGTACGGCGTATTCGGCTACAAAGTCCACGCCAAAATGGCTTTGGTTATCCGTCGCGAAGACGGCGTGCTCAAGCGTTATGCCCACCTCGGTACCGGTAACTACCACCAAGGCACATCGCGCATTTACACCGACTTCGGCATCATCACTGCCGACGATCAGATTACTGCCGATGTGAACATTCTGTTTATGGAAATCACAGGCTTGGGCAAGCCAGGCCGTCTGAACAAGCTCTATCAAAGCCCGTTTACCCTGCACAAAATGGTCATCGACCGCATCAAGCAGGAAACCGAACACGCCAAAGCCGGCAAACCGGCGCGGATTACCGCCAAGATGAACTCCCTCATCGAGCCGAGCGTGATTGATGCGCTGTATCAAGCCAGCGCGGCAGGCGTGCAAATCGACCTGATTGTGCGCAGTATGTGTACTTTGCGCCCGGGTGTAAAAGGCTTGTCCGAAAACATCCGCGTCCGCTCCATCATCGACCGCCAACTCGAACACTCGCGCGTGTATTGCTTCCATAACAACGGCGCAGACGATACCTTTATCTCCAGCGCCGACTGGATGGGTCGCAACTTCTTCCGCCGCATTGAAGTCGCCACGCCGATTACCACGCCCGAACTCAAAGAACGCGTGATCCGCGAAGGTTTGGAAATGGCTTTGGAAGACAATACCCAGGCTTGGCTGATGCAGCCTGACGGCAGCTACGTCCGCACCCAGCCGCAAGACGGCGAGCCTGCGTTTGGTTTGCAGGAAGGTTTGTGGAAAATATACGGACGTTGAGTTGAATAATGTCTCAGGCCGTCTGAAATGCAGGTTTCAGACGGCCTTTTTTGATTTTGCCGTTATAATTCCGTTTCCCAATCTTTCAGACGGCCTTTTCCTATGAAATCTTACCCCGATTCCTATCTCCATTTTGAAAACCTCGAATCTCCCGAAACACAAAATTTCGCCGCCGCGGCGCATGCTGAAACGCGCGCCCGTTTTTTAGAAAACGACAAGGCGCGCGAATTGTCTGACGGTATTTTGGCGCAGTTGCAGGACACGCGGCAGATTCCGTTTTGTCAGGAACACCGCGCGCGGATGTACCATTTCCATCAGGACGCAGAATATCCGAAGGGCGTGTACCGCGTGTGTACCGCGGCGACTTACCGTTCCGGCTATCCCGAGTGGAAAATCCTGTTTTCGGTAGCGGATTTCGACGAATTGCTTGGCGACGATGTGTATTTGGGCGGCGTGTCGCACTTAGTGGAACAGCCCAACCGCGCGTTGTTAACACTGAGCAAATCGGGCGGCGATACGGCGTACACGCTGGAAGTGGATTTGGAAGCAGGGGAGTTGGTAGAAGGCGGTTTTCACTTTCCGGCAGGCAAAAACCATGTGTCGTGGCGCGATGAAAACAGCGTGTGGGTGTGTCCGGCTTGGGACGAACGCCAGTTGACCGAATCGGGCTATCCGCGCGAAGTGTGGCTGGTGGAGCGTGGTAAGAGTTTCGAGGAAAGCCTGCCGGTGTATCAAATTGCCGAAGACGGCATGATGGTGAACGCGTGGCGTTATCTCGATCCGCAGGGTTCGCCAATTGATTTGATTGAAGCGTCGGACGGTTTTTATACCAAGACGTATTTGCAGGTCTCAGCCGAAGGCGAGGCGAAACCGTTGAACCTGCCCAACGATTGCGACGTAGTCGGCTATTTGGCGGGACATCTTTTGCTGACGTTGCGTAAAGACTGGAACCGCGCGAACCAAAGCTATCCAAGCGGCGCGCTGGTAGCGGTGAAACTGAATCGGGGCGAACTCGGGGCGGCGCAGCTTTTGTTTGCGCCCGATGAAACGCAGGCATTGGAAAGCGTGGAAACGACCAAGCGTTTTGTCGTGGCGAGTCTGCTGGAAAACGTACAAGGCCGTCTGAAAGCATGGCGGTTTGCCGACGGCAAATGGCAGGAAGTCAAACTGCCGCGCCTGCCTTCGGGTGCATTGGAAATGACCGACCAACCGTGGGGCGGCGACGTGGTTTACCTTGCCGCCAGCGATTTCACTACGCCGCTGACGCTGTTTGCGCTGGATTTGAACGTGATGGAACTGACTGTCATGCGCCGTCAGCCGCAGCAGTTTGATTCAGACGGCATCAACGTGCAGCAGTTTTGGACGACTTCGGCCGACGGCGAGCGCATTCCTTATTTCCACGTCGGCAAAAACGCCACGCTCGATACGCCGACTTTGGTTTATGCCTATGGTGGTTTCGGCATTCCCGAATTGCCGCATTATCTGGGTAGTGTCGGCAAATATTGGCTGGAAGAGGGCAATGCCTTCGTTTTGGCGAACATCCGCGGCGGCGGCGAATTTGGCCCGCGCTGGCATCAAGCAGCGCAGGGAATCAGCAAACATAAAAGCGTTGATGATTTATTGGCAGTTGTGCGCGATTTGTCCGAACGCGGCATGAGTTCGCCCAAACACATCGGTTTGCAGGGCGGCAGCAACGGCGGCCTGATTACCGCCGCCGCCTTCGTGCGCGAGCCGCAAAGCATAGGTGCGTTGGTGTGCGAAGTACCGCTGACCGACATGATCCGCTATCCGCTGCTCTCCGCCGGCGCAAGCTGGACGGACGAATACGGCAATCCGCAAAAATACGAAGTCTGCAAACGCTGGCTGGGTGAATTGTCGCCGTATCACAATCTTTCAGACGACGTGCCATACCCGCCCGCACTCATCACTACCAGCCTCAGCGACGACCGCGTCCATCCCGCCCACGCGCTCAAGTTCTACGCCAAACTGCGCGAAACCTCCGCGCAATCGTGGCTCTACGCTCCGGACGGCGGCGGCCATACCGGCAACGGCACGCAACGCGAATCCGCCGATGAGCTTGCCTGCGTGTTGCTATTTTTGAAAGAGTTTTTGGGGTAGAAGCAAGCAGCAGAACTGACCGTTTTGTAAAGTTGAGAAACAAAATACTCTTGTTTCGGCAAGTGAAAAGAAGGCCGTCTGAAAAACGAATATTAAAGTTTTTCAGACGGCCTTCTTTTCTTTTAACTTTCAACATATCCCGATAAAATGGACACTTTGTAAGTGATCATTGATGGAAGACGCAATTATGGCAACCGAACCGAAAAATTATACACGATTTAGAAAATAATTTCAAACAAAACAATATATTAAAACTCAAACAAATCTTTCCCGAAGTCTTTTGCGAAGACCAAATCGACTTTGAGAAACTCAAACTCGTCCTTGGCGCAGAAAACCTTGCCGGTGTGGGCGAATGTTATCAACTCGATGCTGTAGAAACTAGTAGCGTTGTTTACAGTATTTCCAGGAGAATACTGAAACATGAACATGCACAAAAACACCCGTCTCACCCCGTCTCTGGATTTGGATATCCTCAACGGCATCATGCGCCAAGCCGTGTTGCAGCAGCTGCAAACCTACTTGGGCGCGGACACCATCATCGAAACACACATCACCCGCGATATGCTCGAACGCGCAGAAAAAATCCGCCTCTCCAACGCCTTGAGAGGCGTGTTTGAGGCGGATTTGGTGTACTAGGAACAATCAATGATTTCTCGGAAATGGATAAAGCCTGAAGGCGATTATTCGTTAGACGGTTTATCTGTCTGAGACGGTTTATCTGTCTGAGACTTGTGCGTTTGCAATATGCTCACTACCTTACCCTCATAACGCTGGCGTAACCACGCCTGCATCCGCTCGTAATCTTTGGCAGGTAGTGGCTGCTCCAATTCGAGAGAGACAACGACGATATCGTCATATGTATCTGTCTTCGGTTCTGCGTTTTTTTGGCTTTCAGACTGTTCGGAAACAGGCGTTGTTTGCGCTTTATCCCAAGCCAAGCCGCGTCCGACAACGATTTTTTCCGCTTCCGGATATTGGGCTTTTAATTCCTTGAGTACCGCTGCATCGTCGATATCGGAGGCTTTGCCTGCCAGTATGGTATCGATATAGGCCTGCTGCTCTTTCAGCTCATTTTGCTGCTGAACCGGGTTGTTTCGGCTTGCCAGCAATTCTTCGATTTTGGCATTGTTCCCTCCCGCATAGACCACGTTGACCTTCGGCTCTTTCACCCCCGACGCGTTAAGGCTTTTCACCAGTAAGGCGGAAATTTTCTCGGCATTGCCCGTTCCATTGACAATCAGACCGACTTTATTTTCTCTGTGGTTCAACATCTTACGCAGCACGAAAAAACCTTCCTGTTGCTGCGCAGTGGCAATGGCGGCATTGGCTCTGGTGTTGAAGATCTCCTGACGCACCAGTCCTGATGCCATATAGCCGCTCGGAATCATCACAGCCAACACGACGGCAGTAATAATGATGCTTTGCAACCGGCGTTTGGATTCCGTTACCAACCCCCTGCGCGGCAGCTTGAGCAGCTTGGAAAACAACAAGGTCGAAAAAGCGATGAACACGCAGTTGATGGCAAAAAGATATGAAGCACCGAGAAAGTAGTGCCAGTTGCCATGTGCCAGTCCGTAGCCCGCAGTACACAGGGGTGGCATCAATGCGGTAGCAATCGCCACACCCGGTATGGCATTGCCTCCTTCTTTTCGAGTCAGCGCCACAATACCCGCACTACCGCCGAAGAAGGCAATCAACACATCCCAAAGGGTCGGCTGAGTACGCGCCAAAAGCTCGCTTTGCGCCTCTTTAAGCGGGGTTAACAGGAAATACAACGTAGCGGTAATCAAGCTGATGACGACGAATATAATAATATTGCGCACGGCTTGACGGATCAGCGCAGTATCCCCTACCGCCAAACCGTAACCCATACCTACAATCGGCCCCATCAACGGCGAAATCAACATCGCGCCGATCACTACCGCCGTGCTGTTTACATTCAGACCGATACTCGCCACGGCAATGGCAAACATCAATACCCACATATTGGTTCCGGTCACCCGAGTATTGGCGCGGATGGTGGCATCGATCTTATCGGGATGAGCTTGGTCATGCGCAAGATTGAACACATCTTGCAACTTGGTCATGGCACCATTGTTTTCTTGTTTCTGCTTTTCTTGTATTTCCTGATTTTTACTTTCTTCCTGATCTTGCATATGCGTATCCTAAAGTTTTAATAGTTTATTTTAAACATCTAATTCATAAAGAATTTTTGAGTAATGAAATAATGCCTTGCCATTACGGCTAAATCTGACAGGCACACTTCCCGCAATTTATAATATATTAGCATACGTCCGCAAACTTTTCCTCCGTTAGATGAAGGAAGGGCAAAGTTGCCGTTACAGCAAGCCGTAACGTGGGCTTTACCCACGAGATGAATGCCAAAATGAAAGTCTATGTGACTGTTGTCGGATTTAGTTTTTGGATGGTGGATTTCGTGGGCAAAGCCCACGCTACTTGGGTTATCCCAAATCTGCCTTGATTGAATAAAAGGTCGTCTGAAAACGGGGAAATCAGTTTTCAGACGACCTTTCCGCTTATTAACTTATTGATACCAAAGAAAAACAAATTCCCGCTTGTAGGTTAAAATCAGCCTATGCTAATATGCGCAACAACAGGTTTTTCCAGAATAATCTGTGCTAAAATGTAGGATTAGATGGAAAACTCTATCCGAATTCGGTACAATACCGACGAATTATTTCCCTTAAACAACCTGCCGCAAGGCGAAAAGGAACGACTGACATGTCAAACATCGAACAACAAGTTAAAAAAATTGTTGCTGAACAACTGGGCGTAAACGAAGCCGAAGTGAAAAATGAATCTTCTTTCCAAGACGATTTGGGTGCTGACTCTCTGGACACCGTAGAACTGGTGATGGCTTTGGAAGAAGCTTTCGGCTGCGAAATCCCTGACGAAGACGCTGAAAAAATCACTACCGTACAATTGGCTATCGACTACATCAACGCCCACCAAGGCTAATCGGTCGCACCAAACATCCAGCCTCTGCTGCGCCATCGCAATAGAGGCTTTTACCTTATTATTAAACCCCTGAAATTTCAGACGGCATGAGTTTTGCCCATTCTCACGAAGAAAAAGAGCAAGGCTGCCGCGAAAATCCCGACAACCAACAGCGAGATTATCATGAGTCAGAGAAGAGTAGTCATCACAGGTCTTGGCCAAGTATCACCGGTCGGCAGCGACGTCGCCACCGCATGGAGCAATCTGCTCGCAGGCAAAAGCGGCATCGGACGGATTACCCGCTTTGACGCATCCGACATCAACAGCCAAATCGCCGGCGAAGTGCGCGATTTCGACATCGGCCAATACATCAGCGCGAAAGAAGCGCGCCGTATGGACGTGTTCATCCACTACGGTATCGCCGCGGCCCTGCAAGCCATCAATGATTCAGGCTTGGACGATTTGGAAACCCTCGACAAAGACCGCGTCGGTGTCAACATCGGCTCCGGTATCGGCGGCCTGCCGAGCATTGAAGCGACCGGTAAAGCCGTTATCGAAGGCGGCGCGCGCAAAATCAATCCTTTCTTTATCCCAGGCTCGCTGATTAACCTGATTTCCGGCCACGTAACCATCCTCAAAGGCTACCGCGGCCCGAGCTACGGCATGGTTTCTGCCTGTACAACCGGCGCACACTCCATCGGTGACTCTGCACGACTGATTAAATACGGCGACGCAGATGTGATGATTGCCGGCGGTGCAGAAGGCGCGATCAGCACTTTGGGCGTTGGCGGTTTTGCTGCCATGAAGGCACTTTCCACCCGCAACGACGATCCTGCTACCGCTTCCCGTCCGTGGGACAAAGGCCGTGACGGTTTCGTTATCGGCGAAGGCGCTGGCGTGCTGGTGTTGGAAGAATTGGAACACGCGAAAAAACGCGGTGCGAAAATTTACGCCGAAATCGTCGGCTTCGGTATGAGCTCCGATGCTTACCACATTACCGCGCCTAACGAAGAAGGCCCTGCATTGGCCGTTACCCGCGCCCTGAAAGATGCCGGCCTGAATCCTGAAGACGTAGATTACGTCAACGCACACGGTACATCGACTCCTTTGGGCGATACCAACGAAACTAAAGCCATCAAACGTGCTTTGGGCGATCATGCGCGCAAAGTCATCGTTAACTCCACCAAATCCATGACCGGCCACTTGCTTGGCGCAGCCGGCGGTGTGGAAGCGTTGTACAGCGTATTGGCAGTACACGAGCAAAAATCCCCACCGACCATCAATATCTTTGAACAAGACGTTGAAGCCGGTTGCGATCTGGACTACTGTGCCAACGAAGCGCGTGACGCGAAAATCGACGTTGCCATCTCCAATTCCTTCGGCTTTGGCGGTACCAACGGCACATTGGTATTCAAACGCTTTACAGGCTGATAGAAGGTTTTAAGTAGATTAAAAGGCCGTCTGAAACTGGTTTTCAGACGGCCTTTTTTATTTTGAAAGCTAAATATTCTTGATAATCTGTATCATTTGTATAAAAATACCGATTCCTATCAATATTGCCCGGATTTTATCGGGTAATCAACCCAATTACATTTTTATCAGGAGTCTGCAATGAAAACTATCCGTATTCTGGCATTGGCCGCCGCACTGGCCGCCGTGCCTGCATTTGCGTCTGATTTCGGCCATGAACAGGCATTGACCATAGACGGCAAGCCCGCCCATCTGGCAGAAACTTCAGCCCGTATTTTGGCAAACGAAACCCTGACTGCGCCGCAACTGGTCGAAGACATTACCGACGGATTGGGTTCGAAAAAAATTCCGGGCTATAAATTGATGATTATGGGCCGCACTTATTCGGTGGCAGCAGAAACCAAACCGCCGAAAGAGGGCCAAACTCAGTGGCGGGACAATACGTTCATTCATCGCGGCGTAAAACTGTTTGTCGGTATTCCGGTTAAAAACGGCAAGATGGATTTAGCGTCTGCCCGGTTGATTAATATCGGTGTGGTTGACGACAACGGTGGTGCTGCGCCTCATGATGAGGGTGAAAAAATCCGCCCCGTCGGCAAACAACTGATGTCTCCAGATACCAAAGTGGGAAATGTGAAACTCAATATTGCCAAACTGACGTTGCCAAATATGAAATTGGGCGAGACCAGTGGCGGAGGTGTGAAATTGGAAGCATCGGCAACATTGGACGGTAAGCCGATACAGACTAAAATCGACAGCACTTTCTCCCGCTTCTATTCCGCCAAACCAGTCGCTACACGGCCGTTTATGGCAGATGCACGGTTTGTGAAATAATTGAAAAGGCCGTCTGAAATCCAGTTTCAGACGGCCTTTTATTGATAAAACCGATTCAATACCGCATCATTTTGCTATCCACCTGCATTGCCCAAGCATCAATACCGCCTTGCAGGTTGTAGAGGTTTTCAAATCCGGCATCTTCCAAATACATTGCCGTGTGCAGGCTGCGGATGCCGTGGTGGCAGTAAACGACAATGGGCAAATCGTCGTCGGGCAGCTCGTTTTGACGCAGGGGGATGAGGTTCATCGGAATATGAATGGCAGCGGGCAGGGTGCAGATGGCGCGTTCTTCATCAGTGCGGACGTCGAGCAGGTGAAATGCGCGGCCTTCGTCCTGCCATTGCTTCAATTCAGTAGGCGAGAGTTGGATGATGTCGGTCATAAAGGTGGGGATAAAAGCATGAGGCCGTCTGAACTTTCAGACGGCCTGTTGTTTAAAAATCGAAATCGCCGAATGGATTGGCCGATTTGTCTTCCAAGTGTGCCACGACAGTGTCGAACAATACTTTTTCGGAAAACTCATTGCCGTTGCGCGTCAGCAAAAGCGCGCGTTGTACCGGTTTGCGACCGACGATGACCACCATGCGGCCGCCATCTTTCAATTGCTCTTTTAAGATTTCAGGTACGCTGTCTACTGCGCCGCCCACATAAATCGCATCAAAAGGAGCGCCTTGCGATGCTTCGGTCAGGCCGTTGTTTTGCACATAATCGACGTTGGCAAAGCCCAATTCGCCCAAAACTTTTTTGGCGCGTTGCTGCTGCTCGGCATCGATGTCGTCAGTGACGACTTTGCCGGCTAGTTTGGATAGCAGGGCGGTTGCATAGCCTGAGCCTGTACCGATTTCTAAGACGGTTTTGTCTTTTTTCAGTTTCAAACCCTGAGCCAGGCGGGCAACGACTTTGGGTTCCAACATCTTATGGCCGTTGGCCAGCGGCAGCTCCATATCCGCATAGGCCAAACCTTGAAAAGCCTCGCCGACAAAATGTTCGCGCTCGATCTCCTCCAAAGCATCCAAAATGTCGAAGTCCAAGACATCCCACGGACGAATCTGCTGTTCAACCATATTGAAACGCGCTTTTTCAAAGTCCATATTTGTGCTCCGTTCAATTCTTAATTTTATCGAAGCATACATTATAAATCCTTGTCGGAGAGTGTGCCATCTTTCAGACGGCCCAGAGGCTCGTTAATAATTGCCAAGCGCACATATATCCACTAAACTTTCACATTACACGACGCTACAGCAAGCAACAACCAACACACGGAGCAATAAAGATGTATCACCAAATCGGAATGTGGGACCAAAAATGGGTTATCGGCAACTGGAAAATGAACGGCCGACTCCAAAATAACAATGCGCTTATGCACCGCTTCCGTATCATGCCAACCGCAGAACGCGTGTTAATCGGCCTGGCCGCTCCGACCGTTTATCTGTTGCAACTGCACAACGCCATGCAGATTGTTTTGAACAACCGCATCTTGACCTGTGCGCAAGACGTGAGCCGTTTCCCGAATAACGGCGCGTACACCGGCGAAGTGTCCGCCGAAATGCTTGCCGACATCGGTACGGACATCGTCCTTATCGGCCATTCCGAGCGCAGCCTTTATTTCGGCGAGAAAAACGAAATCCAACGCCGCAAAATGGAAAACGTCCTCAACGTCGGCCTGATTCCATTGCTGTGTGTCGGCGAAAGCTTGGAAGAGCGCGAAGCCGGTAAAGAACACGAAGTCATTGCCCACCAGCTTTCCATCCTGCAAGGTTTGAACACCAAAAACATCGCCGTTGCCTACGAGCCGGTTTGGGCGATCGGTACAGGCAAAGTCGCCACCGTCGAACAAATCGCCGACATGCACGCATTTATCTACAAAGAAATCTTGTCTTTGTGCGGAAGCGATGTTAAAATCCGCGTTCTTTACGGCGGAAGTGTGAAAGCGGATAACGCAGCCGACATCTTCGCAGTACCTCATGTAGACGGCGCATTGGTCGGCGGCGCGTCATTATCATATGACTCCTTTACCGCCATCATCAACGCAGCACAAGCCTCGTAGAAAACATATGGAAGCCTTTAAAACCCTTATCTGGATCATTAATATTATTTCCGCTTTAGCCGTAATCGTGTTAGTATTGTTGCAACACGGTAAAGGTGCGGATGCCGGCGCAACGTTCGGTTCCGGCAGCGGTAGCGCGCAAGGCGTATTCGGTTCTGCCGGTAACGCCAACTTCCTCAGCCGCTCAACTGCCATTGCCGCAACATTTTTCTTTGCGACCTGCATGGCGATGGTGTATATTCACACCCACTCCAGTAAGCACGGTTTAGACTTCAGCGATGTGAAGCAGACCCAGCAAGCTCCTAAGCCTGCAACGCCTGCACAAAACAATACAACTCCTGTTGCACCGAATCCTCAGCAGCAGTAAGACAATTTGATTTATGCCGACATGGTGGAATTGGTAGACACGCTATCTTGAGGGGGTAGTGGCCGTAGGCTGTGCGAGTTCAAATCTCGCTGTCGGCACCACATTAGAAAATCTAACCGCTTTTTAGCGGTTATTTTTTCGTCTTGAGAATCTGCCTTTCATTTACCTTTAGGCTGAGACAGGGAAATACAATGAAGCGTTTGGTTGTCGGCATCAGCGGTGCCAGCGGTTTTCAGTATGGCGTGAAAGCTTTGCAGCTTTTGCGTGAGCATCAGGTAGAAACGCATTTGGTGGTTTCGCAAGGGGCGGAGATGACCCGCGCTTTGGAAACGGATTACACCAAAGAAGACGTTTATGCTTTGGCGGATGTCGTGCATTCCGTCCGTAATGTCGGGGCAAGTATTGCCAGCGGTTCGTTTTTGACGGATGGAATGTTGATTGCGCCGTGTTCAATGAAAACTTTGGCTTCGGTTGCTCATGGATTTGCCGATAATTTGCTCAGCCGTGCGGCGGATGTAACGTTGAAAGAGCGGCGCAAACTGGTGTTGATGGTGCGTGAAGCGCCGTTAAACTTAGCGCACATTGAAAACATGCGCCGCGTGACAGAGATGGGCGGCATTGTGTTTCCTCCCGTTCCGGCTTTATATCAGAAGCCCGAATCCATCGAAGATATGATTACACACAGTGTCTCTCATGCTTTGGACTTGTTCGGTATCATTCAAAACGATGTGCCGCGCTGGCAGGGCTGATATTTCAGACGGCCTGAGTATAAGTTACGACTGAGAAGGAAGATAAAAACCATGCAAACAATTCCTGCCAATATAGTGAAGTTTTTGAGCAATCATCATGTCGTCAGTATTGCTGCTGCGGAGGAGGGCGAAGTTTGGGCGGCTTGCTGTTTTTATGTGTTTGATGAGGCGAATGCTCGATTGATTGTGCTGACTTCTTTGAAAACGAAGCATGGCGGAATGATGAGCCGTTCTGCCAAAGTAGCCGGTACCATTGCCGGTCAACCTGACAGCATCGCAAAAATCAGTGGCATTCAGTTTGCGGCGACTGCCGCTTTGATTGAGGATGAAGCGGATTTGAAAGCGGCGCAGTCTTTGTATTACAAAGCGCATCCTGCTGCTCGAGTGATGAAAAGCGATGTTTGGGCATTGAATTTGGACAGTGTGAAATTCACTGACAATAAATTGGTATTCGCACAAAAAACGTACTGGAATCGCGAGGATTAAGAAAAGGCCGTCTGAAAGATGAAATTTCAGACGGCCTTTGGTAATGTTACAAATTAATCGTGTCCAAGATCGACAGTTTTTTCTTTGTGACGTGTATCGGGAACCAAAACAATTTTCTCGTCCACTTTACCGATGGCTTTCACGTCTTTGCCCGGATAGTCCAGCTGATGCAGGAAGTAGCGGATACAGTTCAAACGTGCACGTTTTTTGTCGTCGGAACGGATGATGACCCAAGGTGCGTCGCCGGTGTGGGTGTGGAAGAACATGGCGTTTTTGGCTTCGGTGTAGTCGTCCCAGCGGTCGAGCGACTGGATATCCACTGGAGACAGTTTCCAGTGTTTCAGCGGGTCGTCACGACGGGAGATGAAGCGACGGAGTTGTTCTTCACGGGATACGGAGAACCAGAATTTGAACAGATGGATGCCGCTGGCAACAAGCATACGTTCCAATTCAGGGGTTTGGCGCATGAAGAGCAAGTATTCGTTAGGTTCGCAGAAGCCCATTACGCGTTCTACGCCTGCACGGTTGTACCATGAGCGGTCGAAGAATACCATTTCGCCTGCGGTCGGCAGGTTTTGGATGTAGCGTTGGAAATACCATTGGCCGCGTTCGGTAGTGGTTGGTTTCTCCAAAGCAACCACGCGCGCGCCACGCGGATTCAGGTGTTCCATGAAGCGTTTAATGGTACCGCCTTTACCGGCTGCGTCGCGGCCTTCAAACAGGCTGACGATGCGCTGACCGGAATCTTTAACCCAGCTTTGTACTTTCAACAATTCGATTTGCAGCTTCTGTTTTTCTTTTTCGTAAACAGAGCGACGCATACGTTGTTTGTACGGATAGTTGGCAGGAAGCGGTGCGCTGCCGGAATCTTCGTCAGTGCCGCGTCCTTCGTGTTCCAAAACAGCCTTTTCGAATACTTGCAGCTGGTCTTGTTTCTCGCCCAGTTCAACATTCTCGAACGGTTCTAATTGGTGGTCTGCCATAAAGTCTCCTTATCGATTAAGTTTTAAATGATATGGTGTGGTATGACTTGATTTTACCTCTTTATGCTGTGTTAGCCTACATAAAATTACACATAAGCGATTTTTTCTGACTTGTTTGATAATTTTTGTAAAAACAGCGTATAATCAGCCTATTTGTATAATACATCATGCCTTATTTCGCCCTGTTCGACGATGCGTTAAGCGGTCGTGCAAAACTCTATCAAAATCATGTGGAAAGCTGCCTTTTTCATCATAACGAAATGGCGTCGTTGGATGATGTTTTGCAGGCAGGTTGGAAAAAAGGCCTGCATGCAGTGTTGTTTGCAGACTACGAATTCGGATTGCCACTGATGGATATTTCATCAGCGCACAGTGGCAATTTGCGTTTGCACTGGTTTGCTACTTGTTCCGAAATCGATGCCGAAAGCTGGCTGGCCAATCATTCAGACGGCCTTGAGCCAGGCATCTCCACTCCCCGATTCTCCGTATCTGAAGCCGATTATCTCGAGCATATCAACCAAATCCACGAAGCCATCCGCCGCGGCGATACCTATCAAATCAATTACACCGCACGCCTGCACCTGCAAACGTACGGCAATCCGATTCAGCTTTACCGCCGCTTGCGCCAGCCTGTGCCGTATGCCGTTTTGTCTTGTCTGCCCGACGAGGCAGGGCAGGACGCATGGACTTTGTGTTTTTCTCCCGAACTTTTCCTCAAAATCGATTCAGACGGCCTGATCACAACCGAGCCTATGAAAGGTACTGCGCCGATTCTTCATGATGGACAAGATGAACGCCGCGCCGTTGAATTGCAAAACGATCCTAAAAACCGCGCCGAAAATGTGATGATTGTCGATTTGTTGCGCAACGACCTCGGCAAAATCGCACAAACGGGCAAAGTACGCGTGCCTGAACCGTTTAAAGTTTCCCGTTTTGGCAGTGTTTGGCAGATGACCAGTGCCATCGAGGCGCAGGCGCTGCCTGATGTTTCGGTTGCCGATATTCTCCGTGCAGCCTTCCCATGCGGCAGTATTATCGGCGCGCCCAAACGAATGAGTATGCAGATTATTGAGTCCATTGAATCCGAACCGCGCGGTTTGTACACAGGCAGCATCGGCTTTTTGCATCCGTGCGATACGGGTTTGGGATTTGAAGGCGTATTTAATGTTGTGATTCGTACCTTATCTCTGAAACCGGTTTCAGACGGCCTTTATCAAGGCGTTTATGGAGTAGGTTCGGGGATTGTGATTGATAGCGATCCTGAAGCCGAATATCGCGAGTGTGGTTGGAAAGCGCGTTTCCTTAATGACTTGCGGCCTGATTTCGGTATTTTTGAAACCATGCGCGTGGAAGACAAACAATGCCGTTTGCTTGATTTGCATTTAGGCCGTCTGAACAGCTCGGCGCAAGCACTCAACCTGTCTTGGCCTCAAAATGCAATAGAGCAAATTCAACACTATATAGATGCGTTACCAAGTGGATTATTTAGAGTCAAAGCTGCTTTGTTTTCAGACGGCATTGAATTGAGCCATGCGGCTGTTTCTGAGTTGGATGGGCAGCAATACGTTATCTTGAGTGAACATACATTAAGCCAACGCGATTATCTACGCCGCTTCAAAACCACGCGCCGTGAAATTTTTGACCAAGCATGGAAAACGGCAGAAGGGCAGGGCGCATTTGACAGCCTGTTTTTCAATTCAGACGGCCTGTTGTTAGAGGGCGGAAGAGGCAATGTGTTCGTCAAATATCAAGGACAATGGCTCACTCCGTCTTTGGATTTGGATATTTTGAACGGGGTAATGCGCCAAGCGGTATTGAAGCAGCCGCAGCTATATTTAGGTGCGGATACGATAAGGGAAACACACATCACGCGTACCATGTTGGAAAACGCGGAAGAAATCCGCTTAAGCAACGCTTTAAGGGGCGTGTTTGCGGTTTCGTTCCGTAAATAAATGGCAATAGTCAAATCATTGTGATTCAAATTGTCGTAAAGCGGCAATATCCGATAGAATACGTCATTTCAACAATGAGGCCGTCTGAAAGGGAAAACAATATGGCAAAAGCAAGAGGTGGATTGGGACGCGGTTTGGATTCGCTGATTTCCAATGCAGTGGATAGCAGCAGTAGCGACCGCCTGACAACGGTTGCCATCGCCGATATTCAGCCCGGCCGTTATCAGGCGCGTGTGCAAATTGATGATGAAGCTTTGCAGGAATTGGCCGATTCCATTAAAGCGCAAGGCATTATCCAGCCGGTTATCGTACGCGAACGTGGGCTGTCTCAATATGAATTGATTGCCGGCGAACGCCGTTGGCGCGCTTCCCAGTTGGCCGGCTTGACCGAAATTCCCGTCGTCATCAAAACCATCAGCGACGAAACCGCGTTGGCCATGGGTTTGATTGAAAACCTGCAACGTGAAAACCTCAATCCGATTGAAGAAGCTCAAGGTTTGAAACGTCTCGCCGACGAATTTGGCCTGACTCATGAAACCATCGCAAAAGCCGTCGGTAAAAGCCGTAGTGCCATCTCCAACAGCCTGCGTCTGTTGAGCCTGCCTGAGCCGGTTCAGGAAATGCTTTATCAACGCCGTCTGGAAATGGGGCATGCCCGTGCGTTGCTGACCTTGCATGTGGTTGACCAATTGGAGTTGGCGCAAAAAGCCGTCAAAAACGGTTGGTCGGTACGCGAAGTAGAGCGCCGCAGCCAGTTGGCACATCAAAAAGCCAAGCCGGAAGCAACCAAAACCATCAGCCCGGATATCCGCCGTATTAATGATGCCCTGACCGAGCGTTTGGGTGTCAATGCCGAAGTCAAAACCAGCAATCAGAAAAAAGGAAAAATCGTACTGCATTTTGATACGCCGGAAACATTTGAATACCTGCTGAAACAGTTAGGCATTAATCAAGAGTTTTAACGGTTTTATAAACAGGCCGTCTGAAAAAAATTTTTCAGACGGCCTGAATTTTTGATAAAAGGACTGGTCGTACAGATGCTTACAATACAAATCAAAATCTTCTGTAAAATCTGTGTAGCAACATGTAATTTGTGTTAAACTCCGTTTCTGCAAAGATTTGTTTTATATGTGTTAATCATTTATCTGTGAAAGGTTCACAAAGATTAACATATTGCTTGACGTTAACAAACTTCTTGATTATATTAATTTACCTTGCGTTTTTGGGGTGTGAAGTACAATGAATCGGATAGTCCCATTGCAAGTAGTTGTATTGTTAATAATTTCAGTTGTTTGTGCGTTATTTTCCGGATTGCCCGGCTTCCTCTCTGCTTTGGCGGGAGGATTTTCGTACATTTTGCCTACCCTGGTTGCAGTTTTACTTTTAAAGTTTTCCCGACGAAATCCCGATCTGCAAAGTTCGATGTTTATCGGCGGAGAGGTTTTAAAAGTAATGCTGTCGCTGGTATCTATGTCGGTCGTTTTTGCGATATGGCATCAATCACTGGTATTTTACCCATTTTTATTGGCGTTTCTTGGCGTCAGTCATTTGGTTTTTTTGGTATTGTTGAGAGTGAAACACTATGGCAGGTGAAACTATGACCCCTACCGATTATATAACGCATCATTTGCAAAGTTTGACCAGTTTGTCGGACATGGAGCATGGTCAAGGTTTGGATAATATTGCTGATTTTTCATTTGTTAACCTTGATGCAATCTTTTTTGCCGTTCTGTTGGGCATAATCGGCAGCTTTCTTTTGTGGCGCGGTGCCAAGAAAGCAACGGCTGGTGTGCCCGGTCGTTTTCAGGCGGCTGTTGAGATTTTGTTCGAATTTGTGGATGATATGTGCAAAAGCATTATCCATAACGAACAATCGCGTAAAGCTGTTGCGCCTTTGGGTTTAGCCTTATTTGTCTGGATTTTCCTGATGAATGCCATGGATATGTTGCCGGTTGATTTGCTGCCGAAGGTATGGCAAGGCGTTACTGGTAATCATCACGCACTGTTGCGTGTCGTTCCGACCGCTGATTTGAATACCGCTTTGGCTTTAGCAGTCGGCGTATTGATGATCTGTATCTACTACAATATTAAAATCAAAGGTTTTGGTGGTTGGGTTCATGAACTTTTCAGTGCGCCTTTCGGCCCATGGCTTGCTCCGGCCAACTTTCTGTTGAACTTGGTAGAGTTCTTGTCCAAAACCGTATCCCACGGTATGCGGTTGTTTGGTAATATGTATGCCGGTGAGCTGGTGTTCCTGCTGATCGCTTTGTTGGGTGGTGCATGGGCATCAACCGGCAGTATCGAAACTTTGGATCCAATTTTATTTGGGTTCCACCTGATTGCCGGTTTGGCTTGGGCGATTTTCCATATTTTGGTTATCACTTTGCAGGCATTTATTTTCATGGCGTTGGCGTTCGTATATATCGGACAAGCGCATGATGCACACTAATCAAGTAGTTTAGTTTTTCTCAGTAGTTTTGTTTTTGTAGTTTAACCTTTATTTTTTAAGGAGTTTAAAATGGGTGGTTTGATTGCTATCGCATGTGGTTTGATCGTTGCATTGGGCGCATTGGGTGCCTCTATCGGTATCGCAATGGTTGGTTCTAAATACTTGGAATCTTCTGCTCGCCAACCTGAGCTGATCGGTCCTCTGCAAACCAAACTGTTCTTGATCGCTGGTCTGATTGATGCTGCATTCCTGATTGGTGTGGCTATTGCCCTGCTGTTTGCCTTCGTTAAACCATTTGCAGGTGTTTAATCAAAACGGAATGTTCTGTTGTGATACGGGCTCTAGCCTGTTTGATTAACACTAGTACGAAGGTTAAGTAACGTGAATATTAATGCAACCTTATTTGCGCAAATCCTAGTTTTCTTTGGCTTGGTTTGGTTTACGATGAAATTCGTATGGCCTCCGATTGCCAAAGCATTGGACGAGCGTGCTGCAAAAATCGCCGAGGGCTTGGCTGCTGCCGAGCGCGGCAAGAGCGATTTTGAGCAGGCAGAGAAAAAAGTTGCAGAACTTATGGCCGAAGGGCGTAATCAGGTAACCGAAATGGTTGCCAACGCCGAAAAACGTGCTGCAAAAATTGTAGAAGAAGCCAAAGAGCAAGCTTCTCATGAAGCGGCACGCATTGCAGCCCAAGCAAAAGCTGATGTAGAGCAAGAAGTTAACCGTGCACGCGAAGTGTTGCGCGAACAGGTCGCTTCATTGGCTGTTAAAGGTGCGGAATCTATCCTGCGTAAAGAAGTCGATGCTTCCAAACATGCAGATCTGCTCAGTGCCTTAAAACAGGAGCTGTAATCTTATGGCAGAGTTCGCAACGATTGCCAGACCTTATGCGAAAGCATTATTTAGTCTGGCTCAGGAAAAAAACCAAATCGAGTCTTGGTTGGGCGAACTGAAAGAACTCGCAGCGGTTGTTCAAGATGAGAAAGTCATTGCTTTCATCGAGCAACCGGAAACGGGAGCTTCCGAAAAAGCAGAAACGCTCAAAGGTCTTGTCGGTATCAAAAATGTCGAATTGGCAAATTTCATTACCGTTTTGGCCGAGCAAAAGCGTTTGCTGGTATTGCCGGAAATTTATGCCCAATATCAAGATTTGACCTTGATACACAACAATACGAAATCGGCAGTAATTTACAGCGCGTATGAACTCAGTTCTCAGCAGCTGGCCGATGTTACCGATATCCTGACAAAACGCTTCAACAGCAAATTGGATGTGGTAGCTAAAGTTGCCCCTGAATTAATCGGCGGCATCAAAGTAGAAGTGGGTGATCAGGTCTTGGATTTGTCCGTACAAGGCAAACTGAATGCTTTGTATGCGACTATGACAAATTAGGAGAGTTTTCATGCAGCTTAATCCTGCTGAAATTAGCGATTTGATTAAAGCCAAAATCGAAAATCTGTCCGTCAATGCAGAAGTGCGTACCCGTGGTACCGTTGTTTCTGTTACAGACGGCATTGTGCGCATTCATGGCTTGTCAGACGCGATGCAAGGTGAGATGCTCGAATTCCCCGGTAACACTTTCGGTCTGGCCATGAACTTGGAGCGTGACTCCGTTGGTGCCGTAGTGTTGGGTGAGTACGAACACATTAAAGAAGGCGATACAGTTACCTGTACCGGCCGTATTTTGGAAGTGCCGATCGGTCGCGAACTGGTTGGCCGTGTAGTTGATGCATTGGGTCGTCCTATCGATGGTAAAGGTCCAATCAACACAACATTGACTGCTCCAATCGAAAAAATTGCACCAGGTGTGATTGCGCGTAAATCGGTTGACCAACCAATGCAGACCGGCCTGAAGGCTATTGACTCTATGGTTCCGGTTGGTCGTGGCCAACGTGAGTTGATCATTGGTGACCGTCAAACCGGTAAAACTGCCGTAGCACTGGATGCCATCGTTAACCAAAAAGGTACAGGCGTTATCTGTATTTATGTGGCTATCGGTCAAAAAGCATCTTCTATTGCCAACGTAGTGCGCAAATTGGAAGAGCATGGCGCGATGGAACATACTATCGTGGTTGCTGCAACTGCTTCTGAAGCCGCTGCGCTGCAATACATCGCTCCTTACTCCGGTTGTACCATGGGTGAATTCTTCCGTGACCGTGGTGAAGATGCGTTGATCGTATACGATGACTTGTCTAAACAAGCTGTTGCATACCGTCAAATTTCCCTGCTGTTGCGCCGTCCTCCTGGCCGTGAAGCATATCCTGGCGACGTATTCTATCTGCACTCCCGTCTGTTGGAACGTGCGGCCCGCGTCAGCGAAAACGAAGTTGAAAAACTGACCAATGGCGAAGTAAAAGGCAAAACCGGTTCTCTGACTGCGTTGCCAATTATTGAAACCCAAGCCGGTGACGTATCAGCATTCGTACCAACCAACGTAATTTCGATTACAGACGGCCAAATCTTCTTGGAAACCGACTTGTTCAACGCCGGTATCCGTCCTGCAATCAATGCCGGTATTTCCGTATCGCGCGTGGGTGGTGCAGCACAAACCAAAGTCATCAAAAAACTGGGTGGCGGTATCCGTTTGGCGTTGGCACAGTACCGTGAATTGGCGGCGTTCTCGCAATTTGCTTCCGATTTGGACGAAGCAACACGCAAACAGCTGCAACACGGTGAAGTGGTTACTGAATTGATGAAACAAAAACAATTCAGCACATTGAACACTGCCGAAATGGCATTGACTTTGTGGGCGATCAACAACGGTTCTTACGCAGATGTTCCGGTATCCAAAGCCTTGGCTTTCGAAGCAGAATTCTTGAGTTTTGTACGTACGCAACATCCTGAGGTTCTGGAAGCGATTAATGCATCAGGCGCAATGTCTGACGAAAGCGAAAAAGCATTAACCGAAGCCATGAAATCTTTCAAATCTTCTTACGCTTACCAAGCATAAGTATTGAGATGAAAGGAGTCTGAAATGGCAGTCGGAAAAGAGATTCTCACCAAAATCCGTAGTGTTCAAAATACCCAAAAGATCACTAAAGCGATGCAAATGGTGTCGACCTCTAAAATGCGGAAGACTCAAGACCGGATGCGCTTAGCGCGTCCGTACGCCGAAAAAGTGCGTACAGTGATGAGCCATCTTGCACAGACCCATGCCGATCATGGTATCAAATTGTTGGAGCCGCACCGCGAAGTGCGTCGTGCCGGTTTCATTTTGATTACCTCGGATAAAGGTTTGTGCGGTGGCTTGAACGCAAACGTACTGAAAAAGTTTTTGGCGCAAGTTCAAGAGTATCAGGAACAAGGCATCGAAGTCGAAGTCGTGTGCCTGGGTAGTAAAGGTTTGGCTGCGTGCCAAAGCATCGGTTTGAATGTTATTGCCAGCGCAACCAATTTGGGCGATACCCCAAAAATGGAATTGCTGCTCGGACCTCTGACCGAAATCTTCCAACGTTATGAGAAGCATGAATTAGACCGTATCCATATGGTTTACTCACGTTTTGTCAATACAATGCGCCAAGAGCCGCGTATGGAAGTTTTGCTGCCTATCGGTGAAAACGTTATTGACGACGAAGCGGGTCATTCTTCATTTACTTGGGAATACCGCTACGAGCCGAGTCCTATCGCCGTATTGGAATATTTGGTTCGCCGCTATTTAGAGTCTGTGGTTTATCAGGCATTGAGCGACAACATGGCATCCGAACAAGCCGCGCGTATGGTAGCGATGAAAGCCGCAACCGACAACGCAGGCAATGCCATTAAAGAATTGCGCTTGGTGTACAACAAATCGCGTCAAGCTGCGATTACCACAGAATTGTCAGAAATTGTAGCAGGTGCAGCGGCAGTTTAATGCCGTCTGAAGCCTGAACAGGAAATTAGGATACGATAATGAGCCAAGGCAAAATCGTACAAGTTATTGGTGCGGTGGTTGACGTGGAATTCCCACGCGACGCTATCCCGCATGTTTACGATGCCCTGAAATTGGACGAGAACGGTCTGACTCTGGAAGTTCAACAGCTTCTGGGTGACGGCGTTGTCCGTACTATTGCAATGGGTAGTTCAGACGGCCTGAAACGCGGCATGTCTGTAAGCAATACTGGTGCGCCAATCACTGTGCCGGTAGGTAAAGGTACATTGGGTCGTATTGTCGACGTATTGGGTACGCCTGTTGATGAAGCAGGTCCGATCGATACCGACAAGAGCCGTGCCATTCACCAAACTGCTCCGAAATTCGACGAGTTGTCTTCAACTACTGAATTGTTGGAAACCGGTATTAAAGTGATCGACTTGCTGTGTCCGTTTGCTAAGGGCGGTAAAGTAGGTCTGTTCGGTGGTGCCGGTGTGGGCAAAACCGTGAACATGATGGAATTGATCAACAATATCGCCAAAGCGCACAGCGGTCTGTCCGTGTTCGCAGGTGTGGGTGAACGTACCCGTGAGGGTAACGACTTCTACCACGAGATGAAAGATTCCAACGTATTGGATAAAGTAGCCATGGTGTATGGCCAAATGAACGAACCTCCAGGCAACCGTCTGCGCGTTGCTTTGACCGGTTTGACTATGGCCGAATACTTCCGTGACGAAAAAGACGAAAACGGTAAAGGTCGCGACGTATTGTTCTTCGTTGACAACATCTACCGTTACACTCTGGCCGGTACCGAAGTATCTGCACTGTTGGGCCGTATGCCTTCTGCAGTGGGTTACCAACCGACATTGGCTGAAGAAATGGGTCGTTTGCAAGAGCGTATTACCTCTACCCAAACCGGTTCTATTACTTCCATCCAAGCCGTATATGTACCTGCGGATGACTTAACTGACCCGTCTCCAGCGACAACTTTCGCCCACTTGGACGCAACCGTCGTATTGAGCCGTGATATTGCATCTTTGGGTATTTACCCGGCAGTTGACCCGCTTGACTCTACTTCACGCCAATTGGATCCGATGGTATTGGGTCAAGAGCACTACGACGTAGCGCGCGGTGTACAGTCTACTCTGCAAAAATACAAAGAATTGCGCGACATTATTGCCATTCTGGGTATGGACGAATTGTCTGACGAAGACAAACTGACTGTGATGCGTGCCCGTAAAATCCAACGCTTCCTGTCTCAACCGTTCCACGTTGCCGAAGTATTTACCGGTTCTCCAGGCAAATACGTTCCATTGCGTGACACCATCGCCGGCTTTAAAGCCATCTTGAACGGCGAATACGACCATCTGCCTGAACAAGCGTTCTACATGGTAGGTGGCATTGAAGAAGCGGCTGAGAAAGCGAAAACCTTAAACTAAGGAGGCCGGCATGAGCACCATGCAAGTTGAAGTGGTTAGTAGCGAGCAAAACATTTATTCGGGCGAGGCCAGCTTTGTGGTGGTTCCGACCGTTCAAGGTGAGCTTGGTATTTATCCACGACACGAGCCGATTATGAGTTTGGTACGCCCCGGCGCATTGCGTTTGACTGTTCCGGGTGAAACTGAAGAAGTGCTGGTTGCCGTTTCCGGTGGCGTTTTAGAAGTGCAGCCTGACAAGATTACCGTATTGGCAGACGTTGCCGTCCGCAGTACAGAAATGGATCAGGCGCGTGCTGAAGCAGCTAAAAAAGCAGCCGAAACAGGTGTTTCTGAAGCCAGAGACGAAAAATCTTTGGCCGAAGCGCACAAAGCATTGGCAGCCGCCATTGCCCAGCTGAAAACTTTGGATTACCTTCGTTCGCAAAAAAACAAGTAATGTGGGTTCATCAAGAAAAAGCACAACGAAATGTTGTGCTTTTTTATTTTCGCGAAGATAAGTAGCTTGATATTAAAATACCGATAGACGAGTAGATGGCAAGCTTGAAATCGAAACGGTAGAATCAGTTTTTATGACTCAATTGTTGGCGAATCATTTTCAAAGTAGTTAGTCTTGTTATTTGGCTAAGAATGGCCCACTCAATCTTTTTTAACCACAAAAAGCAGGGTGGATAATTCCTAATTTATTGCAACCGCAACAGATCTGAATTGATCAGTATTGAAAATATTAGAATTTGCGGAAGCTCTTGTATAAACAAAAGGCCGTCTGAAACTTTTCAGACGGCCTTTAAATCATTATTACGGCATTCGTTTATGATTGGTCGATGGTTTTATCCAGTCCTTGGGTCAGACCGTTGATGTCGCCACCATTCAGTCCCAACTCTTTCAAGAGACCGTCAACCAACGGAGCTTGGCTGCGGTAGCGCAGGGCGCTGTTGACCATTTGGTCTGCAAGGCTGGCTTGTGTGGCTTGGCCGTCTGAAACACCTTCCGCACCGTTTGCACCACCGGCAAAGCCACCCAGACCATTGACTTGCAAGATTTTGATGTCTTCGATTTTTTCCATTGGGCGGACGGATTCGCGGATGATGTCAGGCAGATGTTTCAAGAGGGCAAGGCGGACTTGCATTTCAACCTGTTCAACGCTCAGGACGTTGGCAGCTTCATTCACAGCGCGGGTACCTTCTGCATCAACTTTGTATTGTTGCTCTTGCGCTTGTGCCAACAGAATTTTGGCATCGGCCTCACCTTTGGCTTGCAGGCGGTGTTTTTCGGCTTCGGCTTCGGCGGCGATACGCACGGCTTCAGCGCGGTCTTGTGCGGCTTGTTTTTCTGCTTCAGCGGCAACAGTGAGTGAAATCGCGTCTTTTTGCGCGGCTTCTTCGGCGGCAATCAATTCCACCGCTTTGGCACGCTCGGCGCGTTCGGTTTCGCGTACGGTAATCACGCTCTCTTCTTCGCGAACGGCGGCGGCGCGAGCTTTGTCGGCTTCGGCTTTGGCTTCAGATTCGGCACGCGATTTTTCGGCGACGGCGATGGCGCGGTCTTGTTCGGCAAGCTCGATGGCTTTGCGACGCTCGACCTCCGCCTGCTCGACGGCTTGGGCTTTGCGGATGTCTTCGTTTTTAATGTCGCGTTCGGCGGCGATGCGTTTCAAATCCACTTCGCGTTCGGCGGCGATTTTGGCTTCTTCCGCCTCGCGTTTTTTCTGCGCTTCCTGCTCGGCGATGCTGGCTTCCTGTTCGGCGCGGCGTACGGCGATTTCGCGTTCTTGTTCGAGTTTGGCGTATTCTTCTTCGCGCGAGATTTTCAGGCGTTGCTGCTCGGCTTCGAGATTTTTGGTTTTAATCGCCAAATCGGTGTCTTGTTCGATTTCATTGCGTTTTTTGCGGCGGCCTTCGATGGTTTCGGTCAGTTTGGTCAGACCTTCTGCGTCAAAAGCGTTTTGCGGGTTGAAAAATTCGAAGCTGGTTTGGTCGAGGCCGGTCAGGGAAACGGTTTCGAGTTCGAGGCCGTTTTTAAACAAGTCTTCGCTCACGACTTGTTGCACTTTCTGAACGAAATCAACACGTTTTTCGTGCAGCTCTTCCATCGCCATTTCGGCGGCGACGGCGCGCAGGGCATCGACGAATTTACCTTCGACAAGGTCTTTCAATTCGTCGGGCGACATGGTTTTCATACCCAGCGTTTGTGCGGCGGTGGCAATGCTTTCTGCGCTGGGTTTGACGCGGACGTAAAACTCTGCCATCACATCGACGCGCATCCGGTCGCGGGTAATCAACGCCTGCTGCGCCGCGCGGCGCACTTCGAGGCGCAATGTGTTCATGTTGACGGGGATGATTTCGTGCAGCACGGGCAGCACCATCGCTCCGCCGTTCATGATGACTTTTTCGCCGCCAAAACCGGTACGGACGAAGGAGACTTCTTTGCTGGCGCGGCGGTACAGGCGGGTGAGGATGAGGCCGAGTACGAACAGCGCGACGAGTATGACGCCGGCGATGATGCCGATGGAAACTAAGTTCATGGGTTTTCCTTTCTTGTTGTCGATATACCCTTGAGGGGCGTGGGTTCAGACGGTTTTTTTAGGGTTTGGGGTCGTCTGAAAAAGTTAAAAATTTGGGGTTTTAAAGGTAGGTCGGATTCTTGAATCCGACAATTTCGGTTATGTGCAATACGGCTGAAGCGGAACAATTCGTCGGATTCAAGAATCCGACTACCAAACTGAAAAGTTAAAATTCTTGATTTTCGGCTTCAGCTTCTTCCACTTCAGATACCTCGGTTTCAGACTTATTTGTTATTGTGGATAATGAATCTGATTCCTTAAGCATTTCATCTTGCAGCTTCATAAATTTCTCAGCCATGCGAACATTCATCCCAAATGACATAAAAATTATGGCATTTATTGCAAAAATAACTGAAGCTATAGTTAAAAATATTGCTACCCCAAATTTACTTCTAGCATAATACTCTATTGCATTTAACATAACATAAAATGCAACTGTACCAAAGAACGCATATATCAAAAGCCATAAAGTTAATTGAAATTTCCTTTTTATTGAACTATCTGCAGACTTTCTATAATCAAATCTTTTAGATTCTTTTGAATATTTAAGATAATAGAATCCTGAAGAAAAATATTTTAGAGTCTGACTCGGGTTATTCATACTCAAACAATAAGTAATCTCATCTGAATTAAATCTTCTTTCTCCGGAAATTAAGGCATAACCTTTTTCAATTAAAAAAGGATGTGGCTTCTTATTACTATTTTTTGCCTCCTCTATTAAATGTATTAATTCTTTTGCTTGTTCATATTCTTCTTTTCTTTTTGAGAATTTATTTGAAAACTTGAATCCTGAAAACAATTTTCGCAATATGGGATAAATAAATATTGATACTACAGCGGCAATTTCAGACATCCTGCTTAGCGGATCTCCCGAAAAAATATTTTTAATATCCTCAATTAAATTAATATCCATAAACACTCCCAATCATTACATAATCCCATCGGTCTCTATATGTTCAGACGGCCTTAGTCAACCAAGCTGCCGTTCGGATTTAAAATCGCCTTAAATGTATTTCCGTCCAACGACACCAGCAATACCGCATCGCCTTGTTTCAATACATTATCAGAGTCAGGCTCTACCATCACATAATGCTGTTGGCCGTAAGCATCTTTCACGCGCACCTGAGCCGCATTGCCTACCCGAGCTTCGCCCAACACCACCGTGCCGACACGGCCGATTAAACTTTCCTGTGAAACGGCAGTGGTTTCATCTTTCGGCATAATTTTGTACAAACCGCTAGCCGTTATGCGCACCAAGGGCAGGGAAAGAAACCAAACGATGACTGCTGCCAGCGTGCCATTCAGATAACTGCCGAATACAGTGGCAAAAGCCGTCTGAAACAGATAACCCGTCAATCCGTATACGGCAAGAAATACCACCATCAACATCAACACCGGTATACGTCCGACATACAGCCAGCTCAGGAAGCGCACGAATATGCCTGCGTCCGCCACATCCAATCCGACCTCGGCGTGCGCGGTTTCGGTCAGACTGTCGGGCAACAGGTTGTCCAACCAGTCGCTGATACCGCCTGCCAGCATGGAAATGACTTCCAACACACCGAGCAAAACCATCAGCGCAATGGCAATACCGAAGATTTCAGTTTCGGGAGCGTTGATTAAATTCCACATATTGCATTTCCTTATTTTTTTAATTTTCAGACGGCATATATTTTATTTTAAAGTTAAGCCGATTGGATATGGGTATTTTTATTAATTTGTCGTAACTGACAGGATTTTTCCCAATTCGGCATCTTTTTGTTATTGAGGTTTGTATGGTTTTCTTTTTTTCAGGCGGCCCCGTGAAGATAGAGGCCGTCTGAAACTGCGATTTTCTCACTATGGCTTATGATTTGGCTTTCAATGCCGCCAATCTTTCGGCAATGCGGTTGTTGCGGCTTAAGTCTTCCAGTTCTTTCAGTTTGGCCAACTGCGCCGCATCGGTGCTGCTGTGTACCGAGTTTTGGCGACCCATCACACGGTCGAAGGCATTGCCGCTTTTTTCGGCATCACGGGCAATGCGGTTGAGGTCGCTGCCGTTGCCACCGGCTGTTTTGCCTGTACCCATGCTTTGCTGTGCGGCACGCCAGTCTTGCAATTGCTGCTGCATCTCGCGTTTTTTCGCCTGCAGGGCGGCGATAAAGCCTTCGAGCTCTTTTTCTTGTGCGGCACAATCGGCAATGGTGTTTTCCAAGATGGGCAGACGCGCTTCGATGTCCATCTGTTCGGCGATACCCGCTTCGGCAAGGTCATCGCGACCGGCATCTACAGCGGCTTGCAGATTGGCATCGATGGCTTCGTGGCGGTTGCTTTCATCGGCCATTTTCTTAGCGGCAAGGTGTTTCTGCGCCAACACTTTGCCCAACTCAGCACGCACTTCATCTACTGCGCGCTCGATTTCACGGATGCTTTCGTTCATTACCGCTTCAGGCGCGAGGTTTTCCGCCGCATCAATCAGGGCATGAAAACCGCCACTCACCAGACGGCCTACTCGGCGGGATAGGGTTTCGCTCATTTGGATTTTCCTTTCACTAAAATGTGTTTGTTTCATTTGGTATGGTGGCAGCCTTAAACTTCATTTGCCTGCTGCACAATCTTTGCCAGTTTCAAAGTGTTTTCAAGCTGTTGCAATACCGTATCGTCGTATGCAGCGCCTTTGCCGGTTACGGCGAGTTGCAAGATGCTGTCCGTGAGGCGGACGATGCGCCACATCAGTTCGCGCTCGTATTTTTTCAAATCATCGAGGTCGGCTTCTTCGGGCAGGTCGGCGGCGAGTGTTGCGCCCAAGTCGGGAAGCTGTTCAAACAAGCGTGCCACGATATGTGAATGCACTCCGGCCTGCTTTTCTGCGTGCAAGATTTCGTGTTTTGCTGCTTGGAAAAATTGCTCCTGCGCCGTCAGCGCGGAGCCGTAATCGCGTGTCTGCGTATGCGCCAAGCGCGCCAGCTTGAGCAATTCGCGGATTTTTTCAGACGGCGTATTCGCACCTTCGATTTTGAGTTCGGCAATAAAATCAGCATCTTCCTGAGTGATGCGCACACTAATTGGGATACGGTTCGTTGCATTCATATTCGTTTGCTTTGGTTTGTATTCATTTGAATACAAATATACAAGATGGGATTCTTAGGCGCAATACCTGAAACCGTATATTTATGTAAACATCAGGTCGTCTGAAACTTGATTTTCGGTTTTCAGACGGCCTTTTCCTTTATAATCCGTACATTATTTCATATACACAGCAGGTTCTCCATGTCCAACAAACCCACACTCCTTCTCGTTGACGGCTCTTCTTATCTTTACCGCGCCTATCATGCCATGGGGCAGAATTTGTCCGCGCCCGACGGTGCGCCGACGGGGGCGATGTATGGCGTGTTGAACATGCTGCGCCGGCTGCGTGCGGATTATGTGCACGACTATTGCGCGGTGGTGTTTGATGCGAAGGGCAAAAATTTTCGCCACGAGATGTTTCCCGACTATAAGGCGACGCGCCCGCCGATGCCGGACGATTTGCGCCCACAGGCGGAAGCCTTGCCGGATTTGGTGCGGCTGATGGGCTGGCCGGTGCTGGTCATTCCGCAAGTCGAAGCGGACGACGTTATCGGCACTTTGGCTAAGATGGCTAGCGAAGCAGGGTGGAACGTGGTGGTGTCCACCGGCGATAAGGACATGGCGCAGTTGGTGAACGAGCGCGTGACGCTGGTGAACACGATGAGTGGCGAAACGCTGGATATTGAAGGCGTGAAGGAAAAATTCGGCGTACGTCCCGACCAAATCCGCGATTATCTTGCACTGATGGGCGACAAGGTGGACAACGTGCCGGGTGTGGAGAAATGCGGCCCGAAAACGGCGGTGAAGTGGTTGGAGGCCTATGGCTCGCTGGCTGGTGTGATGGAACACGCTGCGGAAATCAAAGGCAAGGTGGGCGAAAACCTGCAAGCCGCTTTGGGACAACTACCGCTGTCGTATGATTTGGTAACGATTAAAACCGATGTGGATTTGCACACCGAGCTTTCAGACGGCCTTGAAAGCCTGCGCCGCACTACGCCTAAATGGGCGCAGCTGGTTGTCGATTTCAAACGCTGGGGCTTCCGCACTTGGCTGAAAGAGGCAGAAAGCCGTATGCACGAAGCGGCTGACGGCGATTTGTTCGGCAGCGATACGATAGGCGAACAGGCGGCGTTGGATATGGAAACGTCGTCTGAAAGGCTACCTGAAAAAGCCGTTGCCCCCGAAAAGCTGGATTATCAAGCCGTTACCACCGAAGCGCAGTTTGCCGTCTTGTTGGACAAACTGTCGCAGGCGGACACCATCGGCATCGATACGGAAACCACGTCCCTAGACGCGATGAACGCCTCGCTGGTCGGCATCAGCATTGCGTTCCAAGCAGGCGAGGCGGTTTACATCCCCGTAGGACACAGCCTGACCGCCGCGCCCGAACAGCTTGATTTGCAAGATGTATTAGGCCGTCTGAAACCGCATTTGGAAAACCCCGCCCTGAAAAAAATCGGGCAAAACCTCAAATACGACCAACACGTTTTCGCCAACTACGACATCGCCCTGAACGGCATTGCCGGCGATTCCATGCTCGCTTCCTACATCATCGAGAGCCATCTCGGACACGGCTTGGACGAATTGTCCGAACGCTGGCTCGGCTTGGAAACCATTACTTACGAATCGTTGTGCGGCAAAGGCGCGAAGCAAATCAGTTTTGCCGATGTCGCCATCGGGCAGGCGACCGAGTACGCCGCCCAAGACGCCGATTTCGCCCTGCGTCTCGAAGCGCACTTGCGTGCTCAAATGGACGCCAAACAGCTTGAAATGTATGAAAAAATGGAGCTGCCCGTCGCGCAGGTATTGTTTGAAATGGAAAGCAACGGCGTACAAATCGACCGCGCCGAACTCGCCCGCCAAAGCGCAGAACTCGGCGCAGAGCTGATGAAGCTCGAACAAGAAGCCTACGCCGCCGCAGGCCAACCGTTCAACCTCAACTCGCCCAAACAGCTTCAAGAAATCCTGTTCGACAAAATGGGCATTCCAACAAAAGGACTGAAAAAAACCGCCAAAGGTGGCATTTCCACCAACGAAGCCGTGCTCGAACAGCTCGCGCCCGACTACCCCCTGCCCAAAATCATCCTGCAAAACCGCAGCCTGGCGAAACTCAAATCCACCTACACCGACAAACTGCCCGAAATGATTTCCCCCAAAGACGGCCGCGTGCATACCACCTACGCCCAAGCCGTCGCCATCACCGGCCGCCTCGCCAGCAACAACCCCAACCTGCAAAACATCCCCATCCGCACCGCCGAAGGCCGCCGCGTACGCCGCGCCTTCACCGCACCGCAAGGCAGCGTCATCGTTTCCGCCGACTACTCCCAAATCGAGCTGCGCATCATGGCACACCTTTCCGGTGACAAAACCCTCATCGCCGCGTTCCAAAACGGCGAAGACGTACACCGCCGCACCGCCGCCGAAGTATTCGGCATCGCCCCCGAAAACGTCTCGCCCGAACAACGCCGCTACGCCAAAACCATCAACTTCGGCCTCATTTACGGCATGGGCCAATACGGCCTCGCCAAATCGCTGGGCATAGACAACCTGTCCGCCAAAACCTTCATCGACCGCTACTTCGCCCGCTACCCCGGCGTTGCCGAATACATGCAGCGCACCAAAGAACAAGCCGCCGCCCAAGGCTTCGTCGAAACCCTGTTCGGCCGCCGCCTCTACCTGCCCGACATCCGCAACAAAAACGCCAACGCCCGCGCCGGAGCCGAACGCGCCGCCATCAACGCCCCCATGCAAGGCACCGCCTCCGACCTCATCAAACGCGCCATGATAGACGTGTCCCGTTGGTTGTATTCCGATGGCCTGAAAACCAAACTGATTATGCAGGTGCATGACGAACTGGTGTTGGAAGTCCCCAAAACCGAACTGGATTTAGTCAAAGAAAAACTGCCGCAGATTATGGCAAAAGTGGACGAAGGGATGTTGAACGTGCCGCTGGTGGCTGAGGTTGGCGTGGGGATGAATTGGGAAGAGGCGCATTGAGATGAATGATGCATTGAAAAATATTGATACATACATCAAGTTTTATGAAGCAATCAAATCAATTCAATCTGATATTAAAAAACTTAAAGATGATAGAATTAATTTGGATAGTAGAATTATTGCTATTAAAATAGATAATTTAAAGAAAGGTATTTCAGATATTCAAAGGAACACCTATAATAAGGGGTTAAAATATGACATTTATCAATGTAAAAAACATTTAAATCAAAATTTAAATAAAATTTTGATTATATGCAAGTTAGCTAATAGACTTGGTAAAAAAGAATATTTTTCATATCTAGTTGAAAAAGAAATTTATAGTATTCAACAAAATTTCGTTTTTATAGATGAAGAATTATTAGAATCCATTAAAATCAGTTCAACCTATAAAGAAATTAAGAAAAAGATATCGGATATTCAAAGTAATGTCAGCTTAAAATTCTTACGGGACGAGCTAGACTGTTTGGTAAGAAATTTAAATGAAATATCTAAATCTGAAGAATTGTTAAATGATAAAACCAATTTGGAGAAGATTTATTTTTATGCCACAATATTTTTAGCAAGTCTTCCTATACTATCGGTGTTAGGTTTTCTATTCTTACTTATATATCTTTTCAGAATAAACTCATCTATATTTTTTACAGCTATCTTAGCGGATAGTGGAATTAATGGGATCTTATTTTTTGCTGCAGTCGTTTTCTTCTTTGGGGTAACGCTACTTCTCTTACCTTATGCCGTTATTTTCACACAAAATAATAAATCTAATGTGTTTGACAAATTTATAACCACAGTATTAATTATAATATCTTTATTTTTTTCGTGGATAGGATTTTGGAGTATCTCTACTGTTTTTGGGGCATTTATTACTGCCATATGTTGGACAGGTGTGGTCTTGTTAGTTAGATATGGATACAAAAGGAAAGGAATCAGAAGAGGAGACTCAAAAGCTACTGTTGCTACCATATTAATCATGCCGATTTTATTAGTGGTAGTGGCATTGATTTCATCTTCAATACTACAACTTTCTGGTTCGTCTGTTGGGTTAAGATTAGAAAATATATTCCGAATAATAGGCTTTGTCCAAAAGGATTATTCATGGTTTAAAGTCAATAAACCTTATTTTGAGCGTACAGGGTTGAAGCTTTCTAATTTAAAAATAAAGGAAGAAAAATTTACCAATGATTATTCAAAACTGACTTTGGATCGTAACGAAAATGATGTATTCCTTTATGGAAAATTATGGATAAATGCGAATAATCTGAAAATTTTATGTCCTCCTTCAAAAATAGAACTGCAAGAAAAAGAGGATGGTACAAAAACATATACGCCAATGGATATTAAAGCAGAGGAAGTGGATAAAAAATGTCTTGTCTTTCAAGCCGATGATTTACAAAGCATAATGGGGTTTGTTGAGCAGTCTAACTAGTAAGCTGCAGCCTGAATCCACTGACTAACTACTTGGATAGCACGCGGCACTTTAAACCTAAAACATATCCAAGGTCGTCTGAAAGCCTTTAAAGGTTTTCAGACGACGCTATATTCAGCATTACTAGATTTTAAGAATTTGATTTAATGGCAGCCGCTATTTCAATGGGTGTAATTAAAAAATAGTTAAAATAAAAAAATGAATAAGACTGGGAATATAAGATGAAATTGTTACTCGCTTGTTTTTTAATAGCTATCGCGATTTTTCTTTTCAGGCTTATGAGGCGAAGTACGGCTAAGGAATATGCTCCTGTCGATACTCCTGATCCTATTCAAGCTATTACTCAGTTGGCAGAAGAAGGAAATGTCCAGGCTCAATATGAATTAGCTGGGTTATGTTGTAATAAAGAGCCTAAAGATTATCGAAAGGCAGTGCATTGGTATATGAAAGCGGCAGAGCAGGGGCATCTTGATGCGCAATACCTTTTGATAAAGGAGTATTCTAGTTTTTTGACCAATCAGGATTATGAGCAGTTGAAACAGTGGCTGCATGTGAAGGCAGAGGAGGGTATTGTCCAAGCTAAATTCTATTTGGGTGAGCTGTATTTCCAACTGTCAGATTATGAGCAGGCATTGTATTGGTATCGTTTGGCTGGTAATCAGGGATATGGTCCTGCTATGTGCCGATTGGGGCAGATGTATGAGAATGGAACGGGTGTTGCGCAAGACTATAAACAGGCAGAAGAATGGTTTATTAAAGGTGGGCCATATGGTGATGCTCAGTGGCATCTGTTGACGATGTATGAGCATATGGCAAATGAAGGAGATATAGAGGCTCAATACAAATTAGGTTTTCAGTATCGATACGGTGGAAGTGTAGATCAATGGGATCCTTCTTTTGGTATTGATTATAAGCAGGCACTGTCTTTGTTTCGTAAATCGGCGGAACAAGGACATGCCGATGCTCAGTTTCAATTGGCTCAGATGTACAATGATGGGGTAGGCGTGACGCAAAATGATGTGTTGGCGATTTATTGGTATCGTAAAGCAGCAGAGCAGGGAATTGCATCGGCTCAGTTTTGTTTGGGCACTAAGTATAAACTCGGCCAAGGTTTTCAACAGGATGACACGCTGGCTCAGGAATGGTTTGAGAAGGCTTATAGTAACGGGTATCCTCGTGAGGAGTCTTAAGTTTCAATAAATAGTTGCTCAATTAACCTGACAATATTATTAGGCCGTCTGAAAATCTCTAAACATTTTCAGACGGCCTTTTTATGCCGATTCTCTATATTCTATTTGCCGTATGCTTTTATTATCAGCCTTTTATCTCTTTTTTTCATAAATAATGTTGCCGGTGTTACAATCGGCATATTCTTATTGTTATCAAACAGGTGTTTTATGCAGTTTTTCGGCCTGCTTATTCCTATTATTATCGGCTATTTTGCTGATGAGATGTTCACCGGCGTGATTATTGGGTCGTTGTTTTGGCTGGTTGCTTGGTCAATCGCCAAACAACGCCAAGAAGAGCGTCTGGCTGAATCTGCTACGGCAGGCGATAGAATGCAAAAGCTGGAGCAGGAAATCGAGCTGCTGAAACAGCGTTTGTCGGTGTTGGAGCATGAAGCTGTCCGTGATGAGGCGAAGGTAGGGCAGGGGCTTGAGGCTCGGCCTGTTGCCGATATTCAGACGGCCTCTGAGCCGCTTCATGTTCGGGTTGAGCCTGAGGCGGAAGCTGCGCCTGTTAAGCAGAAGATTGAAGAGGCGTTTGCTCCTTCTTTTTCTATACCTATTGATCCTGTTTCTGCCAAGGCTTCTGCTTCGCCTGAGCCTGTTGTGGAATCGGAAGTTATCGAGGCGGTTGCTCCGGTTGCTGCTGAACAAGAAGAGCTGCCTAAGGAAGAGGCTGTTGTTGCTTCGATGCCGTCTGAAAGCGAAGAAGCGCCATCGCGTCAATTCGTTATCCATAAAGAACAGGCGGAAGGCGGAGAGTACAAGTTTTCCGACAATCCGGTTGTTGCTTGGTTCTTGCGCGGCAATCCGCTGTTGAAAACCGGTATTGTGGTGCTGTTCCTCGGCTTGGCGTTTTTGTTGCGCTATGCCTCCGAGCGGGTTCATGTGCCGGTGGAGCTGCGTTATCTGACGGTGGCTGGCGCGGGCTTGGCGGCGGTAGTCGGCGGTTGGAAGCTGCAAAGCCGTAAGCGTGAATATGGCTTGGTGTTGCAGGGTTTCGGCGTGGCGGTGATGTATTTGACGGCGTTGGCGGCGTTGAAACTGCATCCGCTGTTGCCTGTGTCGGTCGTGTTCGGGTTGATGGTGGCGATGGTTGTGCTGATGGCGTGGCTGGCGGTAAGGCAGAATGCGCAGATTATGGCGCAGGTTGCTTTAATCGGCGGTATGGCCGCGCCTTTGTTGACTTCAGACGGCAGCGGCAATTATTTGGTGCTGTTTTCTTATCTTGCCCTGCTCAATGGCGGTGTGGCCGCGATTGCGTGGTTTAAGGCATGGCGTCCGCTGAACCTGACGGGCTTTGCCGCTACTTTTGCCATTGCCGCGCTGTGGGGCATGCGAAGTTATACGCCGCAACATTTCGCCACTACCGAGCCTTTCCTGATTTACCACTGGCTGCTCTATACCTTTATCGCGTATCTGTTCGCACGCCGTAAGCTAACGGAAAACAGCGAAGACAGTGTTACGCCGATTGCCGACAATGCGACTTTGGAGGAGATGGGCAACAGCATTTATACACATGGCCTGCGTGTGCATGTCCTCGACCATACTTTATTGTTTGGCACGATGGCGGCGGCGTTCGGCCTGCAATACCGCATGGTGGAGCATTGGCCGTCTGCGGATGCGCTTTCCGCATTGGGTTTTGCCACTGTGTACGGACTGGCCGCGCTGCTGAAACGTCAGCAGGGTTTGTATATTTTGCGTCAGGCGTTTTTTGCATTGGCGGTGTTGTTCCTCACGATTGCCGTTCCGCTTTATTTTGAACCGAGCAATACAGTCATTTTGTGGAGTGCTGAATCCGCATTGGTTTATTTCTTCGGTCTGCGCCAACAGCGTCCGCATATCCGTTTGGGTGCGCTGATGGTTTATCTCTTGGCGACGCTGATTCAGCTGGGCAATTATCAGGGATTCGGCACGGATACCGTTCTGGAAGGGCAGTGGTTTACAACGGTTGTGGTGTTGCTTGGCGGAGCAGCGATTTACTTGCTGTGGTATTTCTCGCGTCGCGAAGGTTCGGCGCAATGGGAAAAATCCGTTCAGACGGCCGTGTTGTCTGCCGCCTTGCTGTACATCTCTATTTTGCCTTTGCTCTTCTTGGCCGACCGCGGCAGCATTGTTGCGCTTTCCGCTTTGGCGGCGGCGTGGGCATTCTGCCGGCGCAAACACGAGCCGAATGTGTTTATCACTTTTGTCTTGGGCAATGTATTGTTTGCTCTGTTATTGCAAAGCAACATTATTTATGAATCCAAAGGCTTTCTGACCCATCTGTACCTTATTGCCGCTACGCCTTTGCTGTTTACGGCTGCCTACGCGCTGCAATATCCGCGCGTGCCGGTTGCAAGCGAAAAGCCGGAAGGAAACGAGGTTTATTTTGCGCAGGTTTCAGGCTGGATCATCCTGCTTACTGCGTTGGCAACAGGCAGCTACGCCCTTTATATGCAATGGACAGGCGAGGAAACCCTGTTTATCGAGTTGTGGATGTGGCCGATATTTGCCGGCTTACTGCTGTTTGCCAAACGTTTGAAATGGGAAGAGCTGTTGCAGGCAAACTTGGCATTCCTGCCCGTGTTTGCCCTGCATTTCGTCTTCTATCATACCGAACACGCATGGACAGCCGCCGCAGCCTTGCCGCTTGTGGCCGCCACCGTGTTGAACTTCATTATTTTGAACAACTATCCTCGCCCTGATCTGATTTGGTTGCACAAACTCAATATCACGATACTTGGCGTACTTTGGACGCTTTGGACCGCGCTGTATGTCGGCGGCCTTCTCTCCGGCGTTTGGTCGCAGCTCTCATGGCTTGTCGTGCCTTTGGCGATGTGGATTGTTCTCCATACGCAGCGCCAGCGCGAATTTTTCAGACGGCATCAAGCCATTTATCAGCATTTTGCTATGCCGTTGTGCGCCCTTGTCGCTGCCTGTTGGATGCTGTGGACCAACTTCTCCACGCCGTTCCAACCTTCGCCGTTGCCGTATATTCCCGGGCTTAACCCATTGGAACTTGCCAGCGCCGGCATGCTTTGGTTTGCCCTGAAATCTCTGCCCGAAGCCTTACCGCCCGACCTTCGCCGTACCACGGCAACCACAGTTTCCGCCTTGGCATTTATGCTGATCAGCGCAGGCGTGATGCGCGTATGGCATTTCTACGACGGCATCACTTGGCGTCTTGACATCATGCTCCAATCCTTCGGCCTGCAAGCCAGCCTCTCCGTTGTTTGGGCGGTAACCGCCATCATCTTGATGGTACTCGGCAACCGCCGCAAACAGCGCTCCTACTGGATGACAGGCGCGACGCTGATGGGCATCGTGGTTGTCAAACTCTTCCTGATCGAGCTTTCCAACAGCGGCGGTATCGCGCGCATCGTCTCCTTCATCATCGTCGGCCTGTTGCTGCTTCTGGTCGGCTGGTTTGCCCCCGTTCCGCCCAAAGCAGAGAATGATGGCGAACCTAAAGCCTAATCATTAACTTCAAATAAAAAGGCCGTCTGAAAAAGCAGCGTTATCTGTTTTCAGACGGCCTTTATTTTTTAGAAGGTGCCATCTGCTTTGTTCTAGAATGTCTAATCGTATTGAGTTATGATGCCTTTTAATATATAAATGGATAAGCCGTAGGCCGTCTGAAAAAAGAAAACGGGTCTGCATACCACGCATGATGCGCCCGACAGATTGACTATGGATGGCAATATAAAGATAAAAACCGCTACCGAAGGAAATAGAAAATGCCTAACCGCAATGAACTTCCCTTAATTTATTCTTGTTCCGGATGTTCCGATGTGGCGCAGCTGGCCAACAACACAGCCGTGGCGCTTGACCATGCCGGAGAATTTGAAATGTCGTGCATTTCCGGCGTAGGCGGCAAAGTCGCGCCGTTGGTACGCAAAGCGCAGTCCGGACGGCCGATGTTGGTTATTGACGGCTGTCATCTGCATTGCGCTAAATCGTGTTTGGAAAATGTGGGCGTTGAAATCCCGGAAGGGCATCATGTGAAACTATACGAACTGGGCTACAAAAAACGCTTTGGCAAAAGCTATGACGAGGCTACGGTAGAAGAAGTTTATCAATATGTTTTGACGAAGAAGGGCGATGTATTGAGCAGTTAACGACTTTTATTTGCCTGATTGTCCCCAGAATATCGGTTGAGAATCTAAACCATGGGACTGTAAGTTTTACATATACATGATTTGGAACGTGAGACAATAAAAATTTTAGGCCGTCTGAAAACCTATTTAATTTTCAGACGGCCTTATCTTTTTTAAAAGTTGTATAGAGTATATGATCTGCAATCTGCCTTATCTTAGCATGCTTCAAACGATTTTCTTAAATAAGAATTTTCTTGATTAAATTAACTAACTCATAGTATATTTTTACATAAATTAATATTGTTGACAAAATCGACAATATTAATCACATATTAAAAATTTCTTTAGTTATTATTATATGTATTTAAGATTGCGAGGAGGGTGTGGAGTCTGAAGTACGTTACCCGACACATTGAGTTTAGGGTGTTTGGGATAACTATTTCTCAGATGTTTCGTGCAAACACCAAATGCATACAAAAATTTAAATTTAATCAAGAGGAAACAATCCATGGAACAATTATTTATTCCCGGCAGCATTATTGCCGATTATTTTTATCTCGGCCTTTTCTTGCTGGTTGCCGCGTCTTTAATTGCGGGTTACGTTGATGCTATTGCGGGCGGAGCTGGGCTGATTTTGATTCCCGCATTTTTGATGGTAGGTTTACCGCCGCAGGTCGCGTTGGCACAGGAAAAATTGGTGAGTACCATCGGTACGGTGGCTGCGATTAAAAACTTTATGAAGAGCAGTTCGATCGTATGGCATATTGTGCCGGTTGGTATTGTTGCGGCTTTAATTGGGGCATTTGTCGGTGCAAAAGTCATTTTGATTCTTCCGGTGGAAACCATCAATTACATTATTCTTGCGTTTTTGCCCATAGGCTTGCTGGCAACTTTGTTCAAAGGCGTTTTGCTGAAAAAAGAAGACGAGCGTGGCGAGATAAAAAAATCCGTTATCGCCGTATTTTTAACTTGTCTGATTGTTGGTTTTTATGATGGTTTTTTCGGACCGGGCACGGGCAGTATTTTCATCATTGCTTTGTTTGTCATTAACAAATTGTCGTTGTTGCAGGCTTCGGCTACTTCCAAGATTTTCAATTTTGCTTCTAATATCGGGGCATTTGTTGCTTTCTTGATAGCAGGGAAAATGGCGTTCCTAATCGGAATCCCGATGATTTTGGCAAATTTGTTGGGTAACCATTTTGGCAGCCTCCATGCTATCAATTCAAACGGGGAAGTTATTCGTAAGGTTTTGGTCGTAACGGTTTTGCTGATTATCGTTTCAATGGCATATAAGGCTTTTTCGGCTTAATAGGTAGATGTTAAAAGGTCGTCTGAAAAATGTTCAGACGGCCTTTATCATTCCAAGCATTCTAATTTCTACATCTCTTCCAATTTCGCAAACTTGGTATCCAGCTCTTTTACACCCTGTTTGCCGAAGTTGATGGTCAGTCGGGCGGATTCGCCTTTGTCCACGGCATCGATGATGACGCCGGTGCCGAATTTGGCGTGGCGGACGTTTTGGCCGATGCGGAAGCCTGCGTAGGTTTGCGGCTGTTTGAAGTCTTCAATGATTTTGTCTTTGAACGTGGCGGTTTGGCGCGTGTTGCCGTAGCTGTCGTAGGCCGGTTTTTTGACCGACAGGTAGTGCAATACTTCGGGCGGGATTTCTTCGACGAAGCGGGAGACGATGCCGAATTGGGTTTGTCCGTGCAGCATGCGTTGTTGCGCCATGGTGATGTAGAGGCGTTTGCGGGCGCGGGTGATGGCGACGTACATGAGGCGGCGTTCTTCTTCGAGGCCGCCGCGTTCGGCAAGGCTCATTTCGCTGGGGAAGCGGCCTTCTTCCATGCCGGTGAGGAAGACGGCGTTAAATTCCAAGCCTTTGGAGGCGTGGACGGTCATGAGTTGGACGGCTTTTTCGCCTGCGCCTGCTTGGTTTTCGCCGGATTCGAGGGCGGCGTTGCTCAAGAAAGCGAGGATGGGGAAGGCGGGGTCGTCTGAAATGTTTTCAGGCAGGGTTTCAAAGTTGCTGTCTTCGGGTTTGAACTCGATGGCGGCGTTGACGAGTTCGTCTAAGTTGTCGAGGCGGTCTTGGTTGTCGCCTTTTTGGGTTTTGTAGTGTTCGGTCAGACCGCTGTCTTTGAGGATGCCGACGATGATTTCGGACAGGGGCATTTGTCCGACTTGGTTGCGCAGGGCTTCAATTAGGCGGACGAAGGCGGCAATTTTGGTGGCTTTTGCGCCGGCATTGCAGGCTGCCTGCCAGAGGGTGATGCCTTGTTCGTTTGAGGCCGTCTGAAGGTTTTCGATGGTACGTGCGCCGATGCCGCGCGGTGGGAAGTTGATGACGCGCAAGAGGGCGTTGTCGTCGTCGGGATTGACGGCGAGGCGCAGATAGGCGAGGGCGTGTTTGATTTCTTGGCGTTCGTAAAAGCGCAGGCCGCCGTAGATTTTGTAGGGGATGCCGCTGCGGAACAGGCTTTGTTCGATGACGCGCGATTGGGCGTTGCTGCGGTAGAGGACGGCGATTTCGTCCAAATCCCAGCCTTCGCGTTCGAGGGCTTTGGTTTCGTCCACGATGAATTGGGCTTCTTCGAGGTCGGTAAAGGCGGAGTAGTAGCGGATTTTGTCGCCTGCTTCGGCGTCGGTGCGCAGGTTTTTACCGAGGCGTTCGTCGTTGTTTTCGATGACGGCGTTAGCGGCGGCGAGGATGTTGCCGACGGAGCGGTAGTTTTGTTCGAGTTTGACGGGCGTGTCGATGTGGAATTCTTCCATTAGCGCGGTCATGTTGCCGACGTTTGCGCCGCGGAAACGGTAGATGCTTTGGTCGTCGTCGCCGACGGCAAAGACGGCGGCGTGGTTGCCGGCAATCAGTTTCAGCCAGGCGTATTGCAGCTTGTTGGTGTCTTGGAACTCGTCAACCAGAATGTGGTTGAAGCGGTTTTGGTAGTGTTGGCGCAGGATTTCGTTGTTTTGCAGCATTTCGTAGCTGCGGAGCATAAGCTCGGCAAAATCGACCACGCCTTCGCGTTGGCAGATTTTGTCGTATTCGGCGTAGCACTCAATCATGCGGCGTGTGTGCGGATCGGGCGCACTCAATACGGAAGCGCGCAAGCCGGATTCTTTTTGCGCGTTGATAAAGCCTTGCAGCGAACGGGGCGCGATGATTTCTTCGGCGATGTTGAGGCTTTTGAGCAGGCGTTTGATCAGGGAAAGCTGGTCGCCGCTGTCGAGGATTTGGAAGGAAGAGGGCAGGCCTGCGTCGCGGTGGTGCAGGCGCAAAAAGCGGTGGCAGAGGCCGTGGAATGTGCCGAGCCACATGGCGCGGACGTTGACGGGAATCATTGCGCCCAAACGGGTCTGCATTTCTTTGGCGGCTTTGTTGGTGAACGTTACCGCCATAATGCTGTGTACGCTGGCTTGTCCGCTTTGCAACAGCCAGGCGATGCGTGTGGTCAGCACGCGCGTTTTGCCGCTGCCTGCGCCTGCCAAAACGAGGGCGGATTGCGGCGGCCAGGTTACGGCAGAGAGTTGTTCGGGGTTTAAGCCTTGCAGGAGGTTGGGGGCGGATTCGTTGGAAAACATGAAGAGGCCGTCTGAAAATAAATGGGAATGCGATATTTTAAAGGAAATACAAAAGGCCGTCTGAAAAGATGTTTCAGACGGCCTTTGTGTTGGAAGCCGATTAGAACGGACGTACTTCCAAACCGAACATACGGCGCGCGGTGTTCAGCATTTGGCAGCTGAAGCCCCACTCGTTGTCGTACCATGCGAACACTTTAACCATTTTGCCTGCGGTTACTTTGGTCAGCGTAGAGTCAAATGTGCTGGCTTGGGTAGTGTGGTTGAAGTCCATGGAAACTAACGGCAGGGTATTGTAGGCCAATACGCCTTTCAGACGGCCTTCTTCGGAAGCGGCTTTCATCAGTGCGTTGATTTCTTCGGCAGAAGTGTCGCGGCCTGCTTGGAAGCTCAGGTCAACCAGGGAAACGTTGACGGTCGGTACGCGGATGGCGAGGCCGTCGAGTTTGCCTTTCAGGTCTGGCAATACCAAACCGACGGCTTTTGCAGCACCGGTTTTGGTCGGAATCATGTTTTCCACGCCGCTACGCGCACGGCGCAGGTCTTTGTGGCGTACGTCGGTTACGGTTTGGTCGTTGGTCAGCGCGTGGATGGTGGTCATCACGCCGTTTACGATGCCGATGTTTTCGTTCAATACTTTGGCAACAGGCGCCAGGCAGTTGGTGGTACAAGACGCGTTGGAGATAACGGTCATGTCGTCGGTAATCACGTCGTCGTTTACGCCGTAAACAATGGTTGCGTCAACGTCATCGCCGCCGGGAGCGGAAATCAGCACTTTTTTCGCGCCGCTTTCCAAGTGGATTTTGGCTTTCTCTTTGCTGGTGAACGCGCCGGTACATTCCATTACCAAGTCAACGCCCAATTCGCCCCATGGCAATTCGGCTGGGTTGCGGGTAGAGAAGTAAGGGATTTTTTTACCGTCAATGATGAGGTGTTTCTCATCGTGGGAAACTTCAGAGTTGAAGCGGCCGTGAACAGTGTCAAATTTGGTCAGGTGAGCATTGGTTTCGATGCTGCCGCTGGCATTGATGGCAACGATGTCGAGTTGGTCTTGCAGTTTGTAGTCAAAAATAGCGCGCACTACTTGGCGGCCGATACGGCCGTAGCCGTTGATGGCAACTTTGATACCCATGGCTTTTCCTCTTCTTTTGGGTTTGGGTTGTGGAGTGAATGGTGGCAATTATAGCAAAAATGTAGTGCTGTGTAATTAATGTTTTATTGAAATTTTTAGGTTTGATTATTTTTGATTGTAGATGATTAGAGTAGAAATACAGGTTTAAATTTAATGTTATTTAATATTTCTTGAAATTTTATTTTTTATTAACCATATTTTTAGTGTTTTATGCTCGTTTTAAATCATAGCAATGAAGAAAACGGGAAAAGGCGGATTGTTTTTGTTTATATTAAACAGAATGTGAGTGTGGCTTTTGATTACAATATACAACAGTGTAATTTTCAGACGGCCTAGGTTTAATCGAGCAAAAGTAAAAGGCCGTCTGAACATTTTTGATAACATGGAATTTAAATGACTTGGATTCCCGATTTTCCTTGCCGGATAAGGGGAAGGCGGTTTTTAGCAAAGGGGAAATGGTCGGAGCAAGAGAGGGAAAAACGGGGGGATTGGGCTGTGTTCGGGTGTTATATAAATAAGTGTATGAAGGTTTTAGTCGTAGTGTATGAAGATTTTGCTTGTGATTTAAATTCAATACTGACTTGCCAACAGTGTTAAATTTTTTTACGATAAGGTCAGATTATGTTTGCATGGTCATAAGCGGTGCATTCTCTATACCGGATATTATCCTTGTCCGAATATCTACTTTAACCGCCCGGCTTGCCCGGCCTGATTCCTAAATATATACGCGCAAGGCTGAACGGCCTTGGCGACACTCGATTTTTAAGAGGTTCATCGTGTCAAATTCTCAATCCAGCGAACGCGCGACGTTTAGCAGTCGCCGCGCCTTTATGTTTGCTGCCATCGGCTCGGCCGTGGGTTTAGGCAACATTTGGCGATTCCCTTACATCGCTTTCGACAACGGCGGCGGTGCTTTCGTCCTCCCTTACTTGGTTGCGCTGCTGACGGCAGGTATTCCGCTGTTGCTGCTCGACTACGCCATCGGCCACCGTTACCGCGGTTCGCCACCTTTGGCCTTCCGCCGCCTCGGCCGTTTGTTTGAGCCGATGGGTTGGTGGAACTTCCTGACCAACGTCATCATCTGTATCTACTACGCCGTGATTGTCGGTTGGGCGGCAAGCTATGCTTATTATTCTTTGACTTCGGCATGGGGTACGGATCCGCAGGCATTCTTCTTCAAAGACTTCCTGCAAATGGCTGATGCCAAAGACTTGGGCTTGGATTTTGTCGGTAAAGTTGCCGGCCCGCTGATTGCCGTCTGGGTGTTTACGCTGGCGATTATGGCTTTGGGCGTGCAAAAAGGTGTGGCCGGTGCGTCCACATTCTTCATGCCTTTGTTGGTGGTGATGTTCGTCATCATGGTGGGCATTGCGCTGACTCTGCCGGGCGCGGCAAAAGGTTTGGACGCTTTGTTTACGCCTGACTGGAGCCGATTGTCCGATCCGAAAGTCTGGGTAGCCGCATATGGCCAGATCTTTTTCTCGCTCTCCATCTGCTTCGGCATCATGATTACTTACTCTTCTTACCTGAAGAAAAAAACCGACTTGGGCGGTACAGGCTTGGTTGTCGGCTTTGCCAACAGCAGCTTTGAGTTGCTCGCCGGTATCGGCGTATTTGCCGCATTGGGCTTTATGGCTCAAGCTGCAGGCAAAGAAGTCAGCGAAGTGGCATCCAGCGGTATCGGTTTGGCGTTTATTGCGTTCCCAACCATCATCAACCAAGCGCCGATGGGCGCGTTGATCGGCGTGTTGTTCTTCGGCTCGCTGGTGTTTGCCGGTGTCACTTCCATGATTTCCATCGTTGAAGTGATTGTGGCCGCGATTCAAGACAAAATGAACCTCGGCCGTGTCAGCGCGACGCTGATTGCAGGCGTGCCAATGGCGATTATTTCCACCTTGCTGTTCGGTACGACCACCGGCCTGCCTGTGTTGGACGTATTGGACAAATTCATCAATACCTACGGCATTGTGGCTTCCGGTTTTCTTTACGTTTTGGCGATTGTTTTGTTGCGCAAACTGCCCGAACTGCGCAATCACTTGAACGCACTGTCTTCCATCCGTGTCGGCATTGTATGGACTGCCAGCGTGGTGGTAACTGTCGCCATGCTCGGCTATATGCTTTATCAAGATACCGCCGGCCTCTTACAAAAGAATTACAGCGGCTATCCTGACAGCTTCCTCAATATCTTCGGTTGGGGCATGGTGGGCGCTCTCTTGGTATTGTCTGTCCTGCTGTCGTTCTTGCCATGGAAACATGGTCAGAACTTCAATGTCAAAGACGAACATGAACACGAACGTGAAGGAGACGAATAATGAGTACTTCAGCTATTATTATGATGCTCGTCGCATTGATCGTCATTTGGGGCGGATTCATCGTCTCCGTCCTGCGCCTGCCTAAAGAATAAGGTTTGAGCAAATGAAAAGGCCGTCTGAAAGTCATTTTTCAGACGGCCTTTTTATGTATCAGCAAGAATGGAGAAAAGGTTAACTCATCATCCAAATCACCAAATGCACCATGGTCGGGCCAAACAATACCATAAACAGTCCGGCCAGAATCATGGTCAGGCTGGCCATGACGCCTTCGGTTTCGTGGCGTTGTCCGGCGCGCGATGTGCCGAAGCCGTGGGCGGCATTGCCGAATGCCACGCCGTTGGCGGTATGGAAACGGATGCGGGTGAAGGCCAGAAACAGATCGCCGAATATCATGCCGACAAAGCCGGTGATGATGGTGAACAGGGAAACAAGTGAGGCGGAGCCGTGGATTTCACTGGCAAGGACGACGGCAAATGGGGTGGAGATGGAACGCGCCATCAGACTGTTGGTCACTTCGTTGTTGAAGTGGAACATATGGCTCATGAGAAATGCGCTGACTACGCCGACAAACATGCCCACCATAATGGCGATGGACAAAATAGGCAGTTGGCGGCGGATGACTTCGCGGTTTTCATAGATGGGAACGGCAAAGGCAACGGTAACCGGAGTGAGCAGGAAGACGATGCCTTGGGTGTATCGATGGTAGGTGTCGTAGCTGATGCCGAATGCCAGCAGCAGGAGGATGGTACTGACGGAGACGGTAACGACGGGGGAGAAAATCATTAAGGGTTTTTTGCGGTGGATTTTTTTGGCAACGACGTAGGCGAAACAAGTCCAGATGAAGCAGGCGAGGGCGGTGTAGTCCATTTTTATTCTCTATTTTTAGGAGTGGAGTTTTTTGTAGAGGCGGCGTTTCCAGCGGTAGCAGAAGTCGAGGGTGAGGGCGGTGCTGATCATCACAAGCGCGGTGCCGACGGCGATGGTCAAAATCAGCTGCCAACCTTCGGACATCAGCAAGTCTTGATATTGCAAGACGGAAACCATGATGGGAATGAAGAAAAAGACGAGTTCTCCCAATGTCCATTTGGCGCCGTGTTCGACCATGCCGGGGCGGATAATGCGGCAGCCTAACAGGGCGAGCATGAGGAATAGACCCAATACGCCTGAAGAAACAGGCAGATGCGTGAAGCGGACAATGAGTTCGGAAACGCCCCATACCGCGCCGATGATGACAAGTTGCAAGGCCGTCTGAAAAAATCTGGTGAAGGAATCCATGATGCCGGTGTGTGTTGAATGAAAGGCTTGATTATAGAAACCTGGTTTCTGCATAATATGAATTATTAAATGAATAATCATGCCTTAGAGGAATAATGGATTTCAAAAATCTGCATTGTTTTGCCGAACTCATCCGCCTGCAAAGTTTTTCGGCCACTGCTTCCGCGTTGAACGTTACACAACCGACGGTTAGCAAAATCATTCAGGCTTTGGAAGAGGAATTGGGCGTACCGCTTTTGTGCAAAGAAAACGGACGCAAAAAGCGGCAGGTGCAGCCGACCGCAATCGGCGAAGAAGTCTATCGCCACGCTTTAAACCTTTTGCACGAACGTGATTTATTACTTGCCCGCATTGACGATTACCGCCATGTCAAAAGCGGGACGCTGCGTTTGGGTTTAGCCTTGTTTGGCAGCGATTTGCTCAGTCATGCGCTGTTTGATTTCCACCAAAAATGGCCGGACATCGAATTGTCGTTTTTGGAACAAGGTTCGCTCGCCATCGAGCAATCCCTGCGTAACAACGAACTCGATGCCGGACAACTGCTCGCGCCGGTTCACGAAGACTTCGACAGCATCACTTTGTGCGACTATCCGCTGGTTGTCTTGATGCCGAAAAATCGGGCGAGACACGATGCGCTGACGCTTAAAAGCCTGCAATACGAGCCCTTTATCCTTTTCGGTGCAGGTTTTTCCCTTAATGAAACCATTCAGACGGCCTGCCGCAATCAAGGTTTTACGCCCAATGTTGTCTGCCGTACCGGACAATGGAATTTGGTCGCCGACATGGTGGCGCACAATATGGGCATTGCCTTGTTGCCCGAATACTATGCCCGAAAAATCAATCCCGATGTCTTTGCCGCCATTCCTTTGGTTGAACCTGAAATTCGCTGGCAGCTCACTATGGCATGGAAAAAACACCAACGCCCGACGCCGGCCTTAAGGGCTTGGTTGGACGTGGTCAGGGAAGCGTTTGGCAGGCGGAACAAATAAAATCAAATCATCAGGCCGTCTGAAAAAGGGGATCGATATCACCCGATTTCAGACGGCCTTTCCCGTTAAAAATGGTAAAACGGCCTAAAAAAGAGTAGAATATGCACTGTTTGCAACTCTTCGCCTCTCAGTAGGCTTGAATTATGGACCTTCCCAGTTCGCCTTTGAACTTCCCATCTGATACACAACAACAATAATCATCCCGCCGAAATGCCTTCCCGCGTCCGGCGGGCGGAGCATTTATGAGCATCGAACAAACCCCTCCGAATCTCGACAATACCCCCGACAATGATGTGGTAGAAGACCGCATTTCTGACGATCGCATCTCTGACGATATCGACCGCATCCATGCCTTATGCGAAGTCCTCGAGCCGGCCTTTGAACAAATCGAAGCCGGTGTGCCGATTGAAGACGAAAGCCTGCGCGACAAGTTTACCGAGCTGACCGTCCTCTTAGCCGAGTTGCACCCTGCCGACGTGGCCGCCGTCTTGGAATCCCTGCCGCCGCGCGAGCGTAACATCGTTTGGCTTTTGGTCGCCCCTGAAGACGACGGCGAAGTCTTGCTGGAAGTATCCGACTCCGTGCGCGAAATGCTGATCGAGTCCATGGACAAAGACGAGCTGTTGGCCGCCGTCGATGATTTGGACGCAGACGAATTGGCAGAACTGGCAGACGACTTGCCGCACCAAGTGGTGTACGAAGCGCTGCAAACGCGTGATGAAGAAGAACGCGAGCAGGTCAAAGCGGCGATGTCTTACGAAGACAACCAAGTCGGCGCGATTATGGACTTTGAATTGGTCAGTATCCGCGCCGATGTGGCGTGTGAAGTCGTATTGCGCTACTTGCGCCGTTTCGACAGCCTGCCCGACCATACCGACAAGATTTTCGTGGTCGATGAAAACGACGTGTTGCAAGGCGTGCTGCCTATCCGCAAACTCTTGGTCGCCGACCCCGAAGACATGGTGGCAGACGTGATGGCCACCGAAGTCGTGCGCTTCCGTCCGGAAGACGACGTGGAAGAAGCGGCGCAGGCATTTGAACGTTATGACTTGGTAACTGCGCCGGTTGTCGATGAAAACAAAAAGCTGATCGGCAGGATCACCATTGACGAAATGGTGGACGTGATCCGTGAAGAGTCCGAAGCCGACATGTTGAACATGGCCGGTTTGCAAGAAGAAGAGGATCTGTTCGCCCCGATTTGGGATTCGGTGAAAAACCGCTGGATGTGGCTCGCCATCAACCTGTGTACCGCCTTTATCGCCAGCCGCGTGATTGGTGCATTTGAAGGTAGTATCGAGAAAATCGTCGCACTGGCCGCGCTAATGCCTATCGTCGCCGGTATCGGCGGCAACTCCGGCAACCAAACCATCACCATGATCGTCCGCGCCATGGCGATGGGGCAAATGACCAGCACACAGGCAGGCCGCCTGCTGAAAAAAGAAGTCGGCGTCGCCCTTGTCAACGGCATTATTTGGGGCACGGTCATGGGCGTGATTTCATGGCTGCTCTATGGCAACATCGGCATCGGTTTGGTCATGGTGGCCGCGATGACCTTGAACCTTTTGCTTGCCGCGACCGTCGGCGTCCTTATCCCCGTCATGATGGACAAAGCCGGACGCGACCCGGCATTGGGCAGCTCGGTGCTGATTACCGCGGTCACCGACTCCGGCGGTTTCCTGATTTTCTTGGGATTGGCAACCATGTTCCTGTTGTAATAGGAAAAAAGGACGTGTTCGACACGTCCTTTTTCAAACCGTTTAAAAGGCCGTCTTAAACTTTAATTTTCAGACGGCCTTTGCTGTTTTTTAAAGCTTTACACCATGAGGGCGTTTAGTTTTTGATGATGTTTAGGGCGTAATCGGTACAATCCAATAGAGAGAGGGTACATTATGAGCATTGCCCATATTGTCATTGAAATTGAAGAATCTGGGACTTTAGATGACTGCAATGTACGGTTAAGTTTCAGTGGTGGTACAGAATTGCAGTCAGATGAGACAAAGACTGTGTTTTATAAAACCCTTGAAGCAATTGAGGGGGTTTTAGAAGAAGACTAGATGAAAAATAGGCAGCTCAAGCTGCCTATTTTAATCAGATAAATGCCAAATATTTCTCGGATTATGTGAATAGGAAGGATTGCGCCGACGCCTATCCTCCCAGAAATCGTTTAACCAATCATCATCAGAAACAACATCTGCGTCAGCCTCTAGCTTCATATTCCTGAATATCTTATTGAGAAAGATTGTTAGCACGGAAAATGTTATTGCAGGGAAGACAAACAGCAAAACTATGTTAGTCTCCCTATCAATATCAAAAAAGCCGGCTAAGATGTAGAAAAAACCAGCTGTCATGAATATAGTTAAACACAGCGATACTATGGCTGCAGAAAGCAAGTTGTCTTTTTTAGCCATGGATTGCTTTTCAACTTTCTGAAAGTCTTTCCATAAGGTCTGCATTTTTTGGATCTGTTCAGGATCAGGATTATGTATCTCACTAACCTTTCGCGCTCGCAGCCCACGACTATGCTCAAATGGTTCGAAATTCACTATCTTTCCTTGTATATCTGAACCGGTGGTTTTACGGAAAAAGTATTCATGACCATCTTCACCAAAGATAAAGCCAAAATCTTTTTCATAGCTATACCATTTTACGAATCCGATCATGATACTTCTCCTTTATTTATAGGTTACTTGAATGCTATCACTTGTAATCCAACGTTGGAAGAGGCGTTGCGGTGGGCTTGGGCGCGCATCATAGGGGCTAACAAGAGAAATTTTTTCATGTGTTGGGTCTCCGAATGTGGGCGCCAATATAGCACTCATTCTAATGAAACCATCAATATTTTCATATTTTTATAAAGCCAAAGCCGAATCAGGCAATGCCCTTCTTTGTAATCAGGCCGCCTGAAAACAAATATTATTCAGACGGCCTTTTCTGATAATATAACAACGAATTATTCCTTTCGGAGCCGTCATGACCTTCCCGCCACTCAAATCCCCGCTAAAATTTTACGCCGTCGTTCCCACCGCCGATTGGGTCGAGCGCATGGTCAAAGCAGGTGCTGACACGGTGCAACTGCGTTGCAAAACCTTGCATGGCGACGAGTTGAAACGTGAAATCGAACGTTGCGTCGCCGCCTGTCGGGGCGGCCGCACGCAGCTTTTCATCAACGACCACTGGCGCGAGGCGATAGAAGCAGGCGCATACGGCGTGCATCTCGGACAGGAAGACATGGACACCGCCGACCTCGCCGCGATTGAAGCTGCCGGTTTGCGTTTGGGTTTGAGTACGCACTCCGTTGCTGAACTCGACCGCGCCTTGTCTGTACACCCCAGCTATGTGGCCAGCGGCGCGATTTTCCCGACCACGACCAAACAAATGCCCACAGCCCCGCAAGGCTTGGATAAACTGCGCGAATACGTCAGACAGGCACGTGGCACGCCCGTCGTTGCCATTGGCGGCATCGATTTGAACAACGCCGAAGATGTGCTGGCAACCGGCGTTTCCTCACTCGCCGTCGTCCGCGCCGTGACCGAAGCGGCAAATCCCGAAGCGGTGGTTAAAGCGTTTCAGGCTTTGTGGAATGAATAAGGCCGTCTGAAAATAAGAAGTCTGACAAGAGGAGCAAACATCATGAAGATTATATTGAATAATGAAACCATCACATTAAACGGCACAACCGTTGCTGACCTCATCGCCCAAACCGCGCCGCAAAAACCGTTTGCTGTTGCCGTCAATACCCATTTTGTTGCCAAAGGCGCGTATGCAGAAACGGTTTTGAACGAAAACGATAAAGTGGACATCGTGCGCCCCGTAGTCGGCGGATAAGCGGTTTGCAATCAACAGGCCGGGTATTTGCGCCCGACTTTTGCCTGTTTGAATATCGGGCAGGGTTGCCCGATTGCCTTATGCTTAAAATCTAAGAAACAATACAAAGGAATCCATCATGTTTACCCTATATGGAGAAACTTTCCCTTCTCGGCTGCTGCTCGGTACGGCTGCTTATCCGACGCCGGAAATCCTCAAGCAGTCAGTCCAAATTGCGCAACCGGCGATGATTACCGTTTCGTTGCGTCGTGCCGGCAGCGGCGGCGAAGCGCACGGGCAGGGTTTTTGGTCGTTGTTGGAAGAAATGGGCGTGCCTGTGTTGCCCAATACCGCAGGCTGTCAAAGCGTGCAGGAAGCTGTGACCACTGCGCAAATGGCGCGCGAAGTGTTTGATACCGATTGGATCAAGCTCGAACTTATCGGCGATGATGACACGTTGCAGCCTGATGTATTCCAACTTGTTGAAGCGGCGGAAATCCTGATTAAAGACGGCTTCAAAGTGCTGCCTTATTGCACCGAGGATTTGATTGCCTGCCGCCGACTGCTCGACGCAGGTTGTCAGGCGTTGATGCCGTGGGCGGCGCCGATTGGCACGGGTCTGGGCGCGGTTCATGCTTATGCGCTGAAAGTCCTGCGCGAACGCCTGCCCGACACGCCGTTGATTATCGACGCGGGTTTGGGTTTGCCTTCGCAGGCGGCGCAAGTGATGGAATGGGGCTTTGACGGCGTGTTGCTGAATACCGCCGTTTCTCGCAGCGGCGATCCGGTCAATATGGCACGCGCTTTTGCACTTGCGGTCGAGTCGGGTCGTCTGGCTTATGAGGCGGAACCTGTGGAGGCGCGTGAGAAAGCGCGCGCCAGTACGCCGACGGTGGGTCAGCCTTTCTGGCATTCGGCGGAATATTGATAAACGTCAGGGCGTGTCGAACACGCCCTTTTTTGTTGGTGGAAAACCTGATTTCAGGTTGAACAGAATGTTCAGACGGCCTTGGCTAAAAGCTGTTTCAATAGCTTTAAGATTTGCCATGCCTGCGCTTTGAGTTGCGGCTGCATCAGCAGGCGGGCGGGGTGGGGAATGACGAAATGCGGCCGCTCTGCGCACAATTCGTTCATCAACCCGATCATGTCGGGGCTGTCGAAGATTTTGCCGAGAAACAATACTGCGCGTGCTTGTGAAGCGGTCAGCTCGTTTTGCATTTCGGCAAGCTCGGAACGGATGTGTTCGGCATCGGGCAGGGCGGTAAACACAGGCGCGGTTTTGACCCATGCGGTTTTGTGCGCCTGCTCGGGCTTGAGGCCGATGGCGGCGAGGATGTTGTCGAGAAGCGTGCCGACGTCGCCGCTAAACAGCGTACCGTGCAGGCTGTCTTCGGTGGACGGGCAAATGCTGACCACCATGATTTCAGACGGCCTGATGGTTACGTCAAGACGGGGCAGATTGTCTGAATGCGCGGCTTTTTCTGTTTTTGCCGGTGTTTCGGCAATGGCTTTGGGTGCTGTTTCGGGAACGCGGACAGCAGGTTTGGCCGTTTGCGCTGTGGCAATGGCGGCAGTGCGTGCCTGATGGGCACCTGCGGATAAAGTACGCACGGCTTGCGCGGTATCGGCAGCAATGGCTTTGGGGCGGACGGGTGCGGCTGATGCTGCAGCTTGAGGCGCGGCATGGATGATTTTGGCGTTTCGGTTCAGCCACATCGGGCCCAAGCCCAAGGCTTCGTGCAGGTGCAGATAGCGGCTGCTTAACATGATTTCTCCATCAATACGGCATCTTCGCTGCCACCGTCGGGCAGGGCGTAGTAGTTTTTGCGGCGACCGCAGGTTTGGAAGCCGTGTTTGCGGTAGAGCTGTTGCGCGGTTTCATTGCTTGCGCGGACTTCGAGCAGTAATCGGGTTGCGTCTTGCTGTTGCACTGCGTTTTGCCAGTGTTGCAGCAGGGCGGACGCAATGCCCTGGCGGCGGTATTCGGGCGCGACGGCAATCAAATGTAGCTCAGATTCGTCAAATACGGTTTGCCACACGATAAAGCCGGTAATTTGGTGGTCGGTTTGGCTGAGCCAAACGCTGTCGGGATGGTGTTGAACGGCTGATTCAAACTGCTGCACCGTCCATGACGAAGGATTGCCTTGTGCGTCGATGGCGGAAAGGGTGGGGCAGTCGGCAAGTAAGGCTGGTCGCAGGTTCACGGTTTGGCCTTTTGTTGGGCTTGCTCTTGTGCGGTCAGGGCAATTTTGTTGCGGACGTAGAGCAGCTCGGCGTGCGCCGCATCGGTGGCAGCATAACGGCCGCTGCGGGCAAGTTTAAGATAGTCGGCGGCGGTCGGCATATCGGCTTGACCGTCAAACGGCGGTTTGTCGGTGAGGGCAAAGGCATTGCCGATGCCGCCGCTAGGCGTTTTGCCTTCGGGTGCGGTAACGGCGGCGGCTTTGCCAACCGTGTAATCGCTCAAGCGGACGTGGTTTTGCGTATCAAACCATGCGTAGAACACTTCGCCCATACGCGCATCGGTGGCCGCCAGTATGCAGCTGGACGGCGGTAACAGTGAAGCGGCGGCATCGAGGCAGGGAATGCCGATCATGGGCGTATCAAACGGCGTGGCCAAACCTTGTGCAACCGCCGCGCCGATACGCAGGCCGGTAAATGCGCCGGGGCCTTGTGCATAGACGATGCAGCCCAAATCGGCGGCAGTGATGCCTGCTTCTTTGAAGAGAAGTTCGATTTGCGGCAGGATTTGTTCGGATTGCTTGGTGCCGACGTTTTTGTGAAACAGGCGGATTTCGCCTTGATGTTCCAATGCGATGGACAGAAAGGATGTGCTGGTGTCGATGGCAAGAGTCGGGCGGTTGTCGGTTGGCATGGTGTTATTTTTTAGAAGGATATGGGTTGCCATTATAGTGGAACGGCGAGGGGGAACAAAGCACTCGGGCGGCGCTTGGGTAAAAACGTCGTTTACCGCAAAGCTATTCGATAAGTGAACCAAGGTTTCAGGCCGTCTGAAAACGTTTCAGACGGCCTTGTTTTATTGGTCGAGTTTCAATAAAGGCGAACCTGCTTTTTCAACGGCGCGGCGGTAGGCTTTATGCGCTTCGATGCGCTGCAAATAGGCGCGGATATTGGGGTAGTCGGCAAAGTCGAAGCGGTCGGCCGCGGCTTGTAGCGGATAGCTCATCATGATGTCGGCACCGCTGAGGCTGTTGCCGACCAACCATTCGCGGTTTTCCAACTCGCTGTCGACGTGGGAAAGATGCAGGGCGGCTTGCGGATGGATAAAGCTGCTTTTGACGCTGCCGCTGATTTTGCGGGCAATCGGTTTAACGAAAAACGGCATGGGCGCGCTTTCAATCCGGCGGAACACCAGTCCGAGCAGCAATAACGGCATCAGCGAACCTTCGGCATAATGCAGCCAGCGTTGATATTGCCAGTATTCGCGGCTGCTGCGTTCGGGCATCAGACGGCCGTTACCGTAGGTTTGAATCAGATAGTCGGTAATCGCGCCGCTTTCCGCCAAGATAAAGCCGTCATCATCCAATAGAGGCGATTTGCCCAAGGGATGGATGGCTTTGAGTTCGTCAGGGGCGAGCAAAGTGTCGGGATGACGGCGGTAGGTTTGCAGGCGGTAAGGCGTACCGAGGATTTCAAGCAGCCAAACAATGCGCAGAGCGCGGGATTGGTCGAGCGAATGCAGGGTAATCATGAGGGGCTTTAAATATCGGTTTGTTTGAGGTCGTCTATGCTGATTTGGCAGGCATCGGCGTATTTTTGCAGGGTTTTGGCCGGTAGTTTGGCGAACACTTTGGGACGGAAATGACGACGAAGCTGCCATTTCCATACGCCTGCCGCCATGGCCAAGCCGGTTTCATCATAACGGCAGCGGAACATATGGTAGTACAGCGGAGAATATTCGCCTTTTTCGACGGCTTCGCGCGCGGCCTGCGTTTGGGCATCGAGTTCGCACACCGCCATTTCGGTGGCGTAGGCTTCATCCTGCCAACCGTTGCTGGTGGCCGCTTCGTAGTGGCCGTCGCGGGTGCCGTAGATAACTTTGCGGTGGCCGTGGTAGCTGGCGCTGTTATCTTGAGGGATGTCGTCAATCTTCATTCAGACGGCCTTTACTGCTTCCAAAAGCATGAAACATGTTGAAAAGCGTCCGCTTTCCGGAACGTAACACAGGATTTTTTGGCCGTGTTCGATGGGGAAAGTGCGCATAAATTCTTCAAGGATGATGTAAATCGAGGCCGAACCCGTGTTGCCCTTGCTGTGCAGATTGGTAAACCATTTTTCCTGCGGAATGTCGAAGCCGATGTTTTTTAGGCCGTCTGAAAGGCGGTCGCGGAAAAAGCTGGAAGAGTAGTGGGGTAGGAACCAATCGATTTCTTCGGCGCGGATGCCGTGTTTGGCGGCGATTTGGGAGAGGGGTTTTTCCACTGTATAGCGGACGATGTTTTCGTTCAGCAGTTTGACGTCCTGCTTGACTGCCATCAGACTGTGGCGGCGGCCGTAATCGGCATCGGCGTGTTTCCAGCCTTCAAATACGCCGTCGCGGAATTCTGCGCCGGCATACATGCAGGGCGGCATTTCGTTGGCGTAGGAAAGCAGGTCTATCCAATGGATTTTCAGGCTGAAGCCGTCTGAATTGGGGCGGTCGGACAGATACACCGCGCCTGCGCCGTCAGACAGCATCCAGCGCAAAAAGTCTTTTTCAAACCCGATTTCGGGGGAAGCGTTTTCCAGTTTTTTATGGTCGGTTTCACTTTGGAACACTTCGCCGCGCATGACCGCCGAGGCGTTTTCGGAAGCAACGGAAACCGCATGTGCGTGTTCTCCGGTACGCACGGCGTTGTAAGCGTGTTTCATCGCCGCCATACCTGCCGCGCATACGCCTGCCATGCTGAACACTTCGCAAGGCGGCATATCCAGCAAACCGTGCACCATCACGCCGTGTCCGGGCATGGTTTGGTCGGGATAGGAAGTGGCGCAGGCTAGGCTGCCGATGGCTTCTGCAGGAACGCCTTGGGCAAACAGACCGTTGACCGCTTCGGCAGCCAATTCGGCATTGGTGTGCGTCGTGCGGCGGCTTTCGGGGTCGATGGCGTAATGGCGTGACAAAATGCCGTTGGAACGCAAAATCATACGGCGCACGCGTGACGGCACATCGCCTGCCATGCCGAGGACGGCTTCCATTTCGTCATTGCCGACGGGGGCATTGGGCAAGAAGGCAGAAACGCGGTTGAGATAAACGTCTTTGAGTGTGTTATTCGATGTCATGATGTGTTTGTCAAAATAATCAACCGATAAACCGTGCCGCGTAGTCGCAGCTTGCAGTCAACGGGATGTGGTGTGTTTCGGCGTACTCCATCAGCGTGCTCACCAGCAGTTTGGCAATGCCGCGATGACGGAAGTTGGGCGAGACCACGGTATGGTTTATGTCCCAGCCGCCGTTGTGTTCGGTATAGCTGATGTAGCCTGCTTCCAAACCGTCAATATCGATTTGAAAACGATGGCGTTCGGGGTAGTAGATAACTTCGGGCATGATGGATTCCTAGTTTGAGGCCGTCTGAAACAGATTATCTGCCTGACGGTTGTTCATAATAATCCGCCAGCTTTTTCAGACGGTCTTTGAGCAGCGGATGCAGCAGTTTTTTCAAAATTACACTGATGGGTAAAACCACCAAAATCATCGCCAATAAAAAGACGATGTAGAAGCACAGCAGCGCACGGCGCAAAAGCGGAGAAATACGGCCTGCCGCCATCAAAAGCTTGCCCCAGACGAAGAAGCTACGACCGGCGGCGCGTTCGCTGAAAATCAGTTTTTCATTGACCGTCACTGCGCCCATGTTTTGAAACAGGGTTTCGTCCAAAGGTTGTTGGTTCAATAGTGCATCGCGCAATTTCGTACCAAACCGCGCCGCATCCGCCAATTCTTCTTCAGTAATGCCGGCAGAGGGTAGGGAGCGGAAATAGCGCTTGTCGCCGGTCAGCATCCATGCGGGCGTGGTAATGAAACTTGCCGCGCTGTTGCAGGCATCGATTTTTACGATGTTGCCGATGAGTTTGGCTCCGTTTTGTTTCAGCAAAGATTTCATTTTTTCCTGCGCGCCCAGCCACATATTGCGGCAGCCGATAAGCGTGATCACCGGTTTGCCGTCCAGCAGCCGGCGCGTTTCTTCGCGTTGCAAAAAGGCGGTCATCGGTTGCGAAGGAGAGAGGAACCAAACGGTGTAGGCAATGACCACCACATCGTAATCTTCGGATGGGATTTGCGGCGGCAGAATCGGGGCGGGTTTTAAATGGACGGTTTCAGGAAAGGTATCGAAAAAACGCCAAAACGGCCACGGAAACGGAAATGCCTGCTCCGGTACGATATTGACGCAATCAACCTGTACGCCGGCTGTTTGCAACGGCGCGGCAAAATTTCGCGCCAGGCTGGAGAGCTGTCCCGTTTGCGAGTAATGCACAATCAGCACTTTTTTCATTATCTTCCCTGCAATGAGTAAGTTATGGTTGGTTTGGACAGTATTATATAGTAAACCGACCGGCCTTGAACTTTATTCATATTCAGTATGTTCGCGAAGGTTTCAGCCGATTTGGATGGAAGCACCGTATTCTGTCGGAATGGGGCGGTGAAGCGGATTTTTATGCCATGCCAACATAAACAACGGCCGTCTGAAATTTTTCAGACGGCCTTGTGTGGAAATCGGGACGCATGGTCTGGAACGGGATTTGCGCTAAGTATGGCGTGCAAATCGTATAGATAAAAAAATAACCGCTTCAAGGCGGTTGGTGGTGGCCAGAGGCGGAATCGAACCGCCGACACACGGATTTTCAATCCGTTGCTCTACCAACTGAGCTATCTGGCCTTCGCGTGTTTCGTTGCGAGATGTGAATTAAACCAAATTTCGTTGCCTTGTGCAAGCATTTGTAGGCTTTATTTTTGAGGCGGTAAATTAAGATTTTGTTTTGTATTGAATTATTTTTCGTTTTAATTGGCGGTTTTTAGGTTTGCCGGTTTGATTTTCAGACGGCCTAAGATACAATCGACTTTTTTGCTTTGGATTTATGCCATGCTGTATGTGTTTGTTCGTGATATGTGGGATGTTTTGCGTTTGCGCTATCGTTCGCCGGAGACGTATTTGTATTCGCCTTTGGTGATGGCGGCGGTGCTGCTGCTTTTGGGTGTGGTAAACGCGGCCAGCATGTCTCCTTTGTTTGGCAGCGGCGCGGCGGCGGTGTGCCTGTCGGTAATTTTGGTAATTGTGAAATGGTTGGTGTTGAGCCGCTCGATGCGCAAGGTGCTGCATTATTACGGTGCGCCCCGGCTGCCTTTGTGGGGCTTTATTTTGGTGTCTGAGGCTTTGCTGCTGCCGCTGTTGCTGGTGTTGTATGTACCGGCGTTGGCTGCGTTTGCGCTGTTGTGGCAGGCTTGGGTTTTTGTGGTGCAGGTACGCGGTTTGATGTGGATGGGGAATGCAACGGTAGGCCGTGTTTTGGTGGGCTATCTGTTGTATGGTATCGGCGTGTTGTGCGTGGGTACGGTGATTTTGATGCTGTTTATTGCCGCCGGCTGGTTGGACATGGAAACGTTGAATCAAAACCTGCAGGCGTTGATGTCCGCCCGTAAATAATCAATGGAAATTGGAAGGCCGTCTGAAATGTTCGGACGGCCTTTGTTTTATGCGTTTGTTTCGTGGTCTTGCAGGATTTTTTGATAGACGGGGTCGGGGAGGTAGCGGCCTATCATGTCGCGCCAGCCTTGTGGGCCGACCAAGCCTTTGACCATGGTGGAGGACACTTCGGCGATTTCGCGCGGCGGCATCAGGAAAACGGTGGAGATTTCGGGGGCAATGTCGCTGTTGATGTAGCGCATCGAGCGTTCGTATTCGTAGTCGGCGGCGGAACGGATGCCGCGGACGATGAAATTGGCGTTGGCTTCGCGGGCATAATCGACCAAAAAGCGGTTTTCAAACACGCTAATGCGGACGTTGGGGAACGGGTGGGTAATGGCATCGAGCATGGCGCGGCGTTCTTCTATGGTGTAGGTGCTGCGCTTTTCGGGATTGGTGCCGATGGCGACGATGAGTTCGTCAAAGAGGGATTGGGCTTCCTGTATCATCCACAGGTGGCCGAGGGTGGGAGGGTCGAAGCTGCCTGCGTACACGGCACGGCGCGGAGTGGTCGTGGTCATTTTGAGTTGGGAATGGGATTTGTGTACGTTCAGGATAGGGGAGTTTGCAGGTGATGTCAAAAATCAAAAAGGCCGTCTGAAATTTCAGACGGCCTTTGCGGCTTTATCAGTCGTCACCGCTAATAGAGATGAGGATTCTCAAGAGGCTGCTGAAAATGTTGTAGATGGAGATGAAGATGGTCAGCGCCGCGCTGATATGGCTGTCTTCACCGCCGTCGATAACGGCACGCACCTGCCACATAATCATCAGGGAACTGAAGACAACGAAGCCGGCCGCGATGGTCAGGCTCAGGGCTGGGATGTTGAGGAAGATGTTGGCCACAACGGCAATCATGAGCACGATCGCACCGGCACCGAGGAAGCTGCCGAGTTTGTTCATGTTCATTGTGGTGCGGCGTGCCATGGCGGACATGGTGAAGAATACACCGGCGGTCATGGCGGCGGCCGTACCGACGATTTGCGCGCCGTTGTTAATCGCTAAGGCGTATTGCAACATAGGGCTGATGGCAAGGCCCATGCCGAAAGTGAAGATCATCAACAGGGCTACGCCGACGTTGCTGTAACGGTTTTTCTCGATCAGGAAGGTCATGCCGTAGAAGAAGCCGAAGAAGGCGGCCAGGGCAATCCAATATGAACCGAACATGGAGAAAATGTTAAAGCCTGTTTTGGCGGAAAAGAACGCGCCGGCAACGGCAGGAATGAAAGACAGGCCGAGCAGGCGGTAGGTTTTTTGCAGGACGGTATTTTTGGCAACCGAGCCTTGCGAGGTATAGTCGTAAACGTCGTTTTGCATGGCGTTTGCTCCAGTATGGATTGAAAATGAATGAAATTTGGATTTTAACAGAGAATCATGGGTTTGTATGATTTATCTGTTCTATTTGCCTAATATGCGGGGCAATCGGGAATTTTAAAGGCCGTCTGAAAATTGGGTTCAGACGGCCTTGGCTTTTCAATGCTTATTTAGGCTCTTGCGGAACGTAGCCTTGTACGGCATCTGCGCCGTCGCCGAAGAAGTATTGTTCCATCTGCTGGGCGAGGTATTCGCGTGCGCGCGGATCGGCAAGGCTCAAGCGGTTTTCGTTAATCAGCATGGTTTGGTGACGAGTCCAAGCCATCCATGCTTCTTGGGAAACGTTTTCAAAAATGCGTTTGCCCAATTCGTTGGGCAGCGGCGGAAATTTCATGCCTTCGGCTTCTTTGCCGAGTTTGACGCAGTGAACCATACGGGTCATGGCGGTTTCCTTATGTGGGGGTTGTAAAGGTTGGTATTTTAGCCGATTGCACGGATAGGGGAAAGCGTGGGTTTCAGACGGCCTGAAACCTTGCTATGATGGTCTTTTCTGTTTATTCAGGCAAAGATTATGAACCGCCTCGATACTGCCCGCCGTTATTCCCTTTTTCTCGCCCGCAACCTTGATTCCGGTAAACTCAAGCCCGAAATTTTCCTGCCCATGCTGGATAAGGTGTTGACCGAAGCTGATTTTCAAGCCTTTGCTGACTGGGACAAAATCCGCACGGAAGAAAACGAGGAGGAATTGGCGCGGCAGTTGCGCGAGTTGCGCCGTTATGTCGTGTCGCAGATTATCGTGCGCGATATCAACCGCATCAGCGATTTGAACGAAGTGACCCGCACGATTACGCTGTTTGCCGATTTTGCCGTCAATACTGCGTTGGACTTTGCCTACGCCTATTATCAGGACATGTACGGCACGCCGATCGGGCGTTATACCAAATCGCCGCAACATTTGAGCGTGGTGGCGATGGGCAAGGCGGGCGGCTATGAGTTGAACGTGTCTTCCGACATCGATTTGATTTTCATCTATCCCGAATCGGGCGATACCGACGGCAGGCGCGAACGCGGTAATCAGGAGTTTTTCACCAAAGTCGGGCAGAAACTGATTGCGCTGCTGAACGACATTACCGCCGATGGGCAAGTGTTCCGCGTCGATATGCGGCTGCGGCCGGACGGCGATTCGGGCGCGCTGGTATTGAGCGAAACCGCGCTGGAGCAATATTTGATTACGCAGGGGCGCGAATGGGAACGCTATGCGTGGTGCAAAGGCCGTGTGGTCACGCCGTATCCGAACGACATCAAATCGCTGGTGCGCCCCTTTGTGTTCCGCAAATATCTGGATTACAGCGCATATGAAGCAATGCGCAACCTGCACCGCCAAATCCGCAGCGAAGTCAGCAAAAAAGGCATGGCGGACAACATCAAACTCGGCGCAGGCGGCATCCGCGAAGTCGAATTTATTGCCCAGATTTTCCAAATGATACGCGGCGGCCAAATGCGTGCGCTGCAACTGAAAGGCACGCAGGAAACGCTGAAAAAGCTAGCCGAGCTGGGCATCATGCCGTCTGAAAACGTCGAAACCCTGCTTGCCGCCTACCGCTTCCTGCGCGACGTCGAACACCGCCTGCAATACTGGGATGACCAGCAAACCCAAACCCTGCCTACCTCGCCCGAACAGCAGCAACTGCTCGCCGAAAGCATGGGTTTCGACAGCTACGCCGCCTTTTTAGACGGCCTCAATGTTCATCGGAACAAAGTCAATCAGTTGTTCAACGAAATCTTGAGCGAACCCGAAGAACAAACGCAAAGCAACAGCGAATGGCAATGGGCATGGCAGGAAAAACCCGATGAAGAAGAACGGCTAGGCCGTCTGAAAGAATATGGGTTTGATGCCGAAACCATCACCACGCGGCTCGATCAAATCCGCAATGGGCATAAATACCGCCACCTTTCCGCACACGCCCAGCCGCGTTTTGACGCGATTGTGCCGTTGTTGGTACAGGCGGCAACCGAGCAACCCAACCCGACCGATACATTAATGCGGCTGTTTGACTTCCTCGAAAACATCAGCCGCCGCTCCGCCTATCTCGCCTTCCTCAACGAACATCCGCAAACCTTGGCGCATTTAGCACAAATCATGAGCCAAAGCTCATGGGTGGCGGCGTATCTGAGCAAATACCCGATTCTGCTGGACGAACTCATCAGCGCCCAGCTTTTGGATACTGCGTTCGACTGGCCGGCACTTGCCGCCTCGCTTTCAAACGACCTCAAAGCCTGCGGCGGCGACATTGAAGCGCAAATGGACACCCTACGCCGCTTCCAACACGCCCAAGTCTTCCGCCTCGCCGTTCAAGACCTTGCCGGATTGTGGACGGTTGAATCACTTTCCGACCAACTCTCCGCCTTGGCCGACACCATTCTCGCCGCCGCCGTGTCATGCGCGTGGGCGGATATGCCCAAAAAACACCGCGACACGCCGCAATTCGCCATCATCGGCTACGGTAAACTGGGCGGTAAAGAGCTCAGCTATTCCTCCGACCTCGACTTGGTCTATCTTTACGACGATCCGCATCCCGATGCAGGCGACGTGTACAGCCGCCTTGCCCGCCGCCTGACCAACTGGCTTTCCGCCGCCACCGGTGCAGGCAGCCTCTACGAAACCGACCTGCGCCTGCGCCCCAACGGTGATGCAGGTTTCCTTGCACACAGCATCGCCGCCTTTGAAAAATACCAGCGCGAAAACGCATGGACGTGGGAACACCAATCCCTTACCCGCGCCCGATTTATTTGTGGCACGCCTGATGTTCAGACGGCCTTCGACCGCATCCGCGCCGAAATGCTGACTGCCGAACGCGACCAAACCGTTTTAGCAGGCGAAATCATCGAAATGCGCGAAAAAATGTTCCCCACCCATCCGCCGGTTGACAGCAACGTCAAATACGCGCGCGGCGGCGTGGTCGACGTCGAATTTATTGTCCAATATCTGATACTTGCCCATGCCCGCCAGTATCCGCAACTCTTGGACAACTACGGCAACATCGCCCTGTTGAACATCGCCGCCGACTGCGGCCTCATCGACAAAACCCTCGCCGAACAAAGCCGCACCGCCTACCGCTTCTACCGCCAGCAGCAACACAATACCAAACTGCGCGATGCCAAAAAAACCGAAGTAACGGACGAATTGCTGACCCACTACGGCAATGTGCGAAAACTATGGCAGGAAGTATTCGGGGTAGAAGTGAAGTTCGGATAAGTAGGTGGGCGTATTCGGCGTCAAAAGCCTGCACGGCAACACAATTTACCGCCACAACAAACTCACTCTAAACATATAAGGAAAACCAACCATGAAGAAAATAGCACTGTTTTTAACGGTTTTACTGTCGTCGGCTGCAGCCCAAGCCGCTGATTACTTTTTGCCTTATACCGAATGCGATGGCTCTGCAAACGTCCGTTCCGCGCCTGATACACGCAGCAAAATCATGACCGTACTGGATTATGAAAGCAAAAAACATAAAATACTCAGTAAACAGGGTAAATGGTTTCATATTCAATTAGACGGGCACCGTACAGGCTACGTCCATCAGAGCCAAGGCTTTATCGTGCACAATTATGTTGTCGCCAGCCCTGACGGATCGGCAAACGTCCGCAGTATCGACTATTTCAAAGGACCGATCGGACAAGCCGAAATCATTAAAACGCTTCCTAATGGTACTTATGTACAAATTGTCCCGTCTTTAAGAAAAGGCGACTGGCTTTTGTATGACAATCAGGGGGCTTACACAGAAAAAAACGAGTATGGTCATCATGTTTCGATTCAGGGTTATATCCACAAAAGTCAACTTCGACGCGTGGAGTAATGAACAAGCAATTTATCCGATTAAGGCATACTTTCGGACATAAAGTAGGTACTGTTTTGCCGAAGATATAAAAAAGGCCGTCTGAAACTTTTCAGACGGCCTTTTATGGTATTTATTCTTCTTCCTGTTCTGCTTCTGCCTCTGCAGGTTTTTCAAGGAAGTTGCCTGCTAACCACAGTAACGCACCACTGCCCGTAATGCCTGCTTTAATCCATAGGGCGGTATCTTCGCCCCATTCGTAAATCCAGGCTAAAACTTTGGGTACGGCGTTCATATAATTCAAACCGAATGCCAATACGCCGAGGATAAATAAAGTACTGCCCAAGCTTTTCATCATTATTCCTTATAAAATCAAATAGGTGCTTCAGGACCAATCAACAGGTGCAATGATGCTGAGTGAATGTAAATATATCAAAAGATGGCATTATAGTAGGTTTTATGTAAAGAGGATATTTTTATAAAAGCTGATTGGCAGCTTGAAGCGGTTAACTGTCGGGGATGGAGGGAGAATTTTTGTTTGCTTATTACTGATTTAGCTTGAGCATGATCTGCCAAAACTGTTCTAATTTTCTGTCGATATTGTGATACAGCAAAACAAGTTCTAAAATATGCTGCTTATTTATATATTAAAAACAAGGAGAAACTGATGTCTAAGGTTGCGGTACTCGGTGGCGGTCTTTCTGGCCGTTTGATGGCATTCCAACTGGCGGAGCAGGGCATTTCGGTCGAGTTGTTTGAGAAAGGCGAACGCGACGGCGCGCAAGCCGCCGCTTATGTTGCCGCGGCTATGCTGGCGCCGTCTGCCGAAGCAGTGGAGGCAACGCCCGAAGTCATTCGTTTGGGCAAACAAAGTATTGCGCTTTGGCGCGCGATTGTCGGCCGTCTGAATGCGCCGGTGATGATGCAGGAAAACGGCAGCCTGATTGTTTGGCACACGCAGGACAAGCCGCTTTCTGCCGAGTTCGCCCGTCATTTGAAGCGCGGCGGCGTGGCGGAACATGAAACCATACGTTGGAACGCGGATGAAATCGCAGCAAACGAGCCGCAACTGGCCGGGCGGTTTTCAGACGGCCTGTATCTGCCGACTGAAGGGCAGCTGGACGGACGGCAAGTATTGAATGCGCTTGCTGATGCTTTGGAATCAATGAATGTGGCGTGCCATTGGTCGTGCGAACGTGAAGTTGAAGATTTGGCGGCGCAATACGATTGGATAATCGACTGCCGCGGTTATGGTGCAAAGAGCGCGTGGAACAGGCCGTCTGAAAGTGTTTTACGCGGCATACGCGGCGAAGTGGCACGCGTTTACGCACCCGAAATCGAGCTGTCCCGCCCCGTGCGCCTGCTGCATCCGCGCTATCCTTTGTATATCGCGCCGAAGGAAAACCATATTTTTGTGATTGGTGCGACCCAAATTGAAAGTGAAAGCCAAGCGCCGGCCAGCGTGCGTTCCGGTTTGGAACTTTTGTCCGCGCTGTACGCCGTGCATCCGGCATTTGGCGAGGCGAACCTTTTGGAACTGGCCACCGGCCTGCGCCCAACTTTAAACCACCACAACCCCGAAATCCGCTTCAACCGCGAACGCCGCCTGATTGAAGTCAACGGCCTGTTCCGCCACGGTTTTATGATTTCTCCTGCCGTGACCGGTGCAGCCGTGCGTTTGGCCGGTGCGCTGTTTGCCGGAAATGACATTCCCGAATACGACGAAACCAGTGGTTTGCCGTATATCCGCGCCGCAAATTGAAGACGTTGCGTACGAAGTTGCTTGAAAATCGGGCAAATTGTTTGTGAAAGACAGCCACAGGCCGTCTGAAAATGATAAAATCGCCGTCAATTCAATTAACCTTGCGTCTGAAAACCGCATGATGCCGTATTCAGACGCCAACCAATTTCCTATTTAACGATAAGCACATGACAACCCAAACCCTTTTAATCGAACTTCTCACTGAAGAACTCCCGCCAAAAGCCCTCAATAATCTGGGCAACCATTTTGCCGCTTCCGTTGCCGAAGGCTTGGAAAAGGCGCAACTGATTGACGGCGCAGCCGAATACACTGCCTACGCTTCTCCGCGCCGTTTGGCCGTTCAAGTCAAAAACGTGAAAGCCGTTCAAGCCGACCAAAAAATCGTGAAAAAAGGCCCGGCCGTGGCAAATGCCATGAAAGACGGTGCGCCGACTAAGGCTTTGGAAGGTTTTGCGCGCGGTGCGGGTGCGAAAATCGAAGACTTGACCGTCATCAACGACGGCAAGCAAGACGTGTATGCCTACGAATACGTCCAAACCGGCAAACCGCTGGGCGAGCTTTTGGAAGACATCATCAATGCCGCTGTGAAAAAACTGCCGATTCCTAAAGTCATGCGTTGGGGCAGCAGCACATTTACCTTCGTGCGCCCTGTACACAGCCTGATCGTGCTGCACGGCGGTGACATCGTAAACGTCAGCGTTTTGGGTCTGCAAAGCGGCAACAAAACATTGGGTCACCGCTTCCTTTCCAGCGGCGAAATCGCCATCAAAAATGCCGACAGCTACGCCGCACAAATGCGCGAGCAAGGCAAAGTAGAAGCCTCGTTTGCCGAACGCAAAGCCGCCATTCAGACGGCCTTGAACGAACAAGCAGGCCGTCTGAACGCGACCGTTGCCGCCGATGAAGCATTGTTGGACGAAGTGACCGCATTGGTCGAATGGCCTGTGGTATTGGAAGCCGGTTTTGAAGAACACTTCCTCACCGTACCGCAAGAATGCTTGATTCTGACCATGCAGCAAAACCAAAAATACTTCCCGCTGCTCGACCAAAACGGCAAGCTGATGAACCGCTTCCTGCTGGTGTCCAACCTGCAAACCGAAGACCCGTCACACATCATTCAAGGCAACGAACGCGTATTGCGCGCGCGTTTGTCTGATGCCGAGTTCTTCTACAAACAAGACCAAAAAGCGACTTTGGAAAGCCGCCTGCCGAAATTGTCCAGCGTGGTTTACCACAACAAAATCGGTTCGCAAGCCGAGCGCATCGAGCGTCTGCAAAGTATTGCCGCCCATATCGCCAAAGCGTTGGGTGCGGATGCCGCCGCAGCCGAGCGTGCCGCACGTTTGGCCAAAGCCGACTTGGTAACCGAAATGGTCGGCGAGTTCCCAGAATTGCAAGGCACTATGGGTAAATACTATGCCCGCTTGGACGGCGAAACCGAAGAAATCGCCGAAGCCATCGAGCAACACTACCAACCGCGTTTTGCCGGCGACAACCTGCCGAACGGCAAAGTGGCAACCGCCGTTGCTTTGGCCGACAAACTGGAAACCTTGGTCGGCATTTGGGGCATCGGCCTGATTCCGACCGGCGACAAAGACCCATACGCCCTGCGCCGCTCCGCATTGGGTATTTTGCGGATGCTGATGCAGTACGGTTTGGACGTAAACGAACTGATTCAGACGACCTTCAACAGCTTCCCGCAAGGTTTGCTCAACGAGAAAACGCCGTCTGAAACCGCCGATTTCATGCAGGCGCGTTTGGCCGTGTTGCTGCAAAACGATTATCCGCAAGACATCGTTGCCGCTGTATTGGCGAAACAGCCGCGCCGTTTGGACGACGTAGTGGCCAAACTGCAGGCAGTTGCCGCGTTCAAACAGCTGCCCGAAGCCGCCGCATTGGCCGCAGCCAACAAACGCGTACAAAACCTGTTGAAAAAAGCCGATGCCGAGTTGGGTGCGGTTAACGAAAGTCTGCTGCAACAGGACGAAGAAAAAGCCCTGTACGCCGCCGCGCAAGGTTTACAGCCGAAAATCTCCGCCGCCGTTGCCGAAGGCAATTTCCAAACTGCTTTGTCCGAGCTGGCTTCCGTCAAACCGCAAGTCGACGCATTCTTCGACGGCGTGATGGTGATGGCCGAAGATGCCGCCGTGAAACAAAACCGTTTGAACTTGCTGAACCGCTTGGCAGAACAAATGAACGCAGTTGCCGACATTGCGCTCTTGAGCGAATAAGGCCGCGTTTTAGTTGACCCTTTTTTCAGGCTGCCCGATGTTTCAGGCAGCCTGAAGTTTTTCGGGCGTATCCCTTGCGTGGCGTTCAAGGGTATAATTCGGCAGATTTGTCGCACGACAAATCGCGCACATAAACAATTTCCCACATTCAAGAGGCAGATTATGAATATCCCAGCCATCCGAACCGCACTCGATGCCGTATTGATTCCCCATACAATGCGCACCTTAGGCAGCGAAAAAGCCGTTACACTCCTTGAAGAGCGTTCAGACGGCCTGCATATCGGCCTGAAATTCGCGTTCCCAGTTGCCCATATCGCCGCCGACATTGCCAACGCCCTCCAAGAAGCCGTCATGGCACATACTGGCGACACGCATATCCATTTGAGTATCGATACCGAAATCGGTACGCACAAAGTCCAACCCGGCGTGGCGACCATCAAAGGCGTGAAAAACATCATCGCCGTTGCATCGGGCAAAGGCGGCGTCGGCAAATCAACGACCACAGCCAACCTTGCCACCGCAATGGCCAGAATGGGTGCACGTGTCGGCGTACTTGATGCCGACCTGTACGGCCCAAGCCAGCCCACCATGCTCGGCGTACAAGACCGCAAACCCGACCAACAAAACAAAAAACTCATTCCCGTTGAAGCCGAAAGCGGCATTCAAGTAATGTCTATCGGTTTCCTGGTCGATACCGACCAAGCCGTCGTTTGGCGCGGCCCGATGGTCAGCCAAGCCTTGCAACAGCTGATGTTCCAAAGCGAATGGGACAATGTTGATTATCTCTTCATCGACCTGCCGCCGGGTACAGGCGATATCCAATTGACCCTGTCGCAAAAAATCCCCGTGACCGGCTCCGTTGTCGTCACCACGCCGCAAGACATCGCCCTGATTGATGCACGCAAAGCCGTGGATATGTTCAACAAAGTCAATATCCCGATTTTGGGCGTTTTGGAAAACATGTCTGTCCATATCTGCTCCAACTGCGGCCATGCCGAAGCAATCTTTGGCGCAGAAGGCGGTAAAAACTTGGCAGAGCGTTTGAACGTACCGTTGCTCGGCCAGCTTCCGTTGAGTCTGCCTGTACGCGAAGCCATGGATAGCGGCACATCTTCGGCCTTGTTTGAAAACAACCAAACCATCGCCGACATCTACACCGAAGCCGCCTTCCAAATCGCGCTGGCCATTGCCGATAAAGGCAAAGACTTCAGCAGCCGCTTCCCGAAAATCGTCGTCGAATAAAAAAGTTTAAAAAAGGTGTTGACAGCCGTGTGCCCCATCTCTATAATGCACAGCTTATCGGGTCGTTAGCTCAGTCGGTAGAGCAGCGGACTTTTAATCCGTTGGTCGAGCGTTCGAATCGCTCACGACCCACCAAATATGAAAACCTGCTTTGAAAAAAGCAGGTTTTTTTACGTTTGGATTTTAGGATTTTGTTGAGTATTTTGTTATTGAAACAATCCATAGCACATCAAGCATCAGGCCGTCTGAAAGATATTTTCAGACGGCCTGAAGTTTTATAGGAATAGTTTTGAGAAATAAGCTTTCTACCTGGCAGACAAACGTTTAAAACCTTACCTGCGTCTGCAACTGCCTACGATAAACCAATACGGCAGCAGTCAGCGTGGCAAAAGCAAAGGCAGACAATAAAAGCAGATAACGGCCGATTCCGTCCAGCCCACTGCGGTTGAGCAGCAATTCCTGAAAAGCCTTCAAGCCCCAAGCCATCGGGGAAATCCAAGTGAGTTGCTGCATGGTTTCGGGCATGACGTGGGCGGGGACCATAATGCCGCCGATTGCTGCCATCAGGATAATGCCGCCACCACCGAGTACGACGGCGTGTTCGGTGGATTTGGCGCAGACGCTGATTAACAGCGCGTAGCCGAGTGCGGCGGCGCTGACGGCGGCGGACAGCAGTGCGTAGGGAATAAGGCTGCCGTTGAGTATGAGGGCGGGCACGCCGATTTCGGGCAGCAGGTAGCGGCCGAGTAGCAGCATTCCGATAAACTGAAGCTGGTTAATCAGGAAATAGGGGACGAGTTTCGCGGCAATCAGGCCGGACGCGGAGGCGCGGGCGAGGCGCAGGCGGGTAATGGTGTTGGTCTGGCGTTCCAGCGCCATGACGTTCGACAGCGGTATCATGATGAAAAACATACCGAAAATCAGCCATGCGGGAACGCTGTGCTGTACGGCGTTGGGTTTTTCCACCGTGCCGCTGCCTGCGCTCAGATAGTGTTCTTCCAGCATTTTTTTATCTAAAAAGCTGCGCACGGCGGCGAATTGTTCGTCGTTTTTTTCATCCACTTTTTTCTGGATGTCTTTGCGGATGGCGCGGGGCAGTTTTTTATTGTCGATTTTGATGCCGTCGTTGTTGTCGAAATAAGCGTCCAGCCGCGTTTCGGTGTAGTGCTGCTGCAAAACGCCTTTGACCGCTGCCAGCCATGAAGGCTCGGTATCGGGCGGTACATAGATTTGCAAGGCTTTGTCATCAGCGATTTTGCCGGAAGCGGGGTTCGGGTTGTGCAGTACCAGTTGGAAACGCTTGTCGTGCAATCCATTTTGCGCATCGGTCAGTTTTTCAGACGGCATCAGCGTGACATGAATCTGCTCTTTTCCCAGTGCGGCGGCCAGCGCGGTATTGACGCTGTCGTTTGCCGCGCCGACCAGCGCAATGCGGCTGTCGGTGTGCGGGTCTTGGTCGCGGCTCAGTGCTAACGACATAATCAGCATAAAGGCGATGGGCATCACAAACAACACGGCCAAACCGTGCAGGTCGCGGCAGAGCAGTTTGAGTTCTTTGAGGAGGGAGGAAGTCGTCATTGTGGGTTTTGCTTATCTGTTGCCGGTTCGTCTTTGCGCAGGAAATCAAGGTAAAACGTTTCCAACGAACCGTGTCCCTGCTGGAAGTAGCGGATTTGCGCGCCGCTTTGTTGCAGGGCGGCGTAAACGGCGGCGGCATCGTGCGTCGTTTCCATCATGCCGCGGCTGTCCACTTGCTTGGCACCCAAAGCGGCCAGCGTTTGAGGCAGTAATGGTGGATCGACAGTAAAACGCACGACACCGGTTTTCGTGCTTAAAAGCTCGTCCAAACCGCCGTGGTACACCAGCTTACCGTGTTGCAGCAGCGCGATTTTGTCGCAAAGCTGCTCGATTTCCGACAGATAGTGCGAGGTGTAAACCACTGTTACTCCCTGTCGCGTCAAATCCGCCACGCTGTCGAGGATAAAGCGGCGCGACTGCGGGTCGATGCCGACCGTGATTTCATCAAGGAATACCAGTTGCGGCGTGTTAATCAGGCCGATGGCAAAATTCAGACGACGTTTAAGCCCGCCCGACAGATGCTTCGCCGCCTTGTTTTTATGGGCGGTCAGGTCGGTCTGTTCCAACAGCGCGTTCAGACGGCCTTTGTCGCGCACTTTGTAAAGCGAGGCGAAAAACAGCAGGTTGTCCCAAACCGAAAGCTGCGGATAAAACGCGAAATCCTGCGGCACCAAACCGATTTTCTGCCGCTCGCTGCGGCTCAACAGGCGCAATGGCTTGCCGTCAAACAAAATCTCGCCCTGCCGCACTTCCTGCAAGCCTGCCAAAAGCGACATCAGCGTCGTTTTCCCCGCACCGTTGTGACCGAGCAGCCCCAAACATTCGCCGTCGGCAATATCGAACGACACATTGTCCAGTGCGGCAGTTTCGGCTTTGGGATAACGGTGGGAGAGGGATTGGATTTGAATCATGGCTTCCAAATTGCCCTTTAATGAATATTTATAGTAATGCAGTCCACACATAACGTTGCCGGAATTTGCCATCTTTAAATACGAAACACATACCGAAAGAACCAGCATCATTATTCACCGAATTAAACAGATAAAGCGTTTTATCGTTGCGGCGGTAATAGGCTTCCCAGCCATCATACGCATTGCTGCTGCGTGCAGTGGCGGCAAAATCGGGCAAGAACAGCCCTTGCAGTTCTGCGGCAGGAACTGCTTGACCGTTTAGCGTGATCTGTTCTATTGCAAAGACGCTTTTCGGAATGGAGCCGTCCGTACCGTAAAACGGTTTGCCTTGATAGAGAGGTGCGTTGTCACTATTTGGGGCTGTACCTGAAAAGTCGCTGCGTTTGGGGTGGATACGGCGGGCAGTGATGTGTACCGTTTGTCCGCTACCGGACAAAGTCAGCGTATCGTCGCGACCGGATTGTTCGCGCAGGCGGACGAAGCTTTTATCGGCGGCGGGAAATATCAGACGGCTGTAATGGATGAAACCGTAGTCTTCGGCGGCAGGTTGTTGCAGCTGGGCAGTACAGAAACTCAGGCTGCCTTCGCCGCCATCACCCAGACATTCCAACGGCGTACCGTTGGGAATTTTTGCCAAGATTTTGGCATTCAAATCGGGGCTTTCGCGTAAGTTGGTGTGTCCGTCGGTATCATGAACCAAGGCAAAGCCGTCCGGCGGCGCGGCATAGGTTAAGGCAGAACACAATAATAAGACAGTAGCTAGGTAACGCATTTTTAATTTCTTTTAGTTTTCAGACGGCCTGAATGTCAAAATAATCCATGGTAGATTAATCGGGATCGAATAAATCCTGATTATTTCAATAATCCCCGCCATAATGTTTCTTCATCATCCGCAATTTCGCGCAGAAATTCGGCAATGTTACGGCAGCCGTTTTCGGACGGTTTTTTGCACTGTTTCACGCACATCGCCGCAAACTGCCGCCATTGGTCGCCGATGGCGGTCATTTGTTCCGAGGCCGTCTGAAACGCAGGTTCGTTGCAGATATGGGCGGCTTGTTCGAGGAAGTAGGCGTAGATATAGCGGAAACCTGCTCCGCCGGTACCGATTTCTTCCTGCATCCGCACCAAATGGCCAAGAAACAGTTTTTGGTATTTGTCGTTTTGTTTGGCAGGCAGGGATTCGATTTTTTTTGCCAGCGTGCGGATGCCTTTTACGCCGATGAAAAAGACCGGCGCGAGCATATGTTTGGCGTTTTTGCGTATGGCTTTGCGGATAATGGCAGGCAAGTCTGCCATGATTTTTTCAGACGGCCTGTTGTCTTCCAAGGTGTACATCATGCCTTTTGCCGCCAATACGCCTTTGGCAAAGCGCGCCCGTTGCAAATCTTCGGCAGCGCAGCGTTGTACGGTTTCAAATACGGGGTCGCTGATGAGGTAGTCGTTGCCGTCTTTGCCGTACACTAAAAGATTGTGTGCGTTGAAATGGAAGCGCATTTGCGGCGGGAAGTAGGGCAGCCAGAAGACGGAGGTTTGCAAACCGGCCAGTTTGCCTGAGGACAGCGCGGCATCCAATGCGGCTTGTCCGCTTTGTGCGTCGGAAAATTTGCGGACGGATAATTTCAGCCCCAATGCTTTGCAGGTGTTTTTGATGATGCTGCGCGGCGCGGTACGGTAGGAAACCAGCGGCATGCCGTTTAATTTGATCAGCGGCATCCAGACAAATGTCAGCGCGTGGGCAATGCCGAAAATCATGGCTTCGTCTAAATTGTGGCCATGGTATTTGAGCAGGGTGGACATCACACCGCTTTCGCAATGGGCGGTATGCTGGTGTGGAAATTCTTGTGTGGTCATAAAGTTATTGGTTTTCGTGCAATGTTTTCAGACGGCCTGATGCGGTCGGAATGGGTTTGTTGTTTTGGAAATCAGCGGGCTTCTTTGGCCGCTTCCTGCTCGGCTTTGTAGCGGCGCAGAAATTCGATGGCGGCGGCTTTTTCGGCTTCGTTGCCGTATTTGGCATCACGTTGGGCGCGACGAAGTTCGGCGCGTTCTTTGGCTTCTTCGATTTGGCGCGCTTTGAAGTCTTCGCGGTTGTCGGAGGAGACGAGTTTGTCCTGCTGCGATTGCGCTTTGGCCATGGCTTTGGCAATCAAATCCATAGGGTTGAATGCGGCGCTTGGTGCGGCTGTTTGGGCTTGTGCCTGTGCGGCCTGTTTGGCTTTGACGGCGGCTTCGCGTTGCGCCAGTAGGGCTTTTCGTTCGGCATCGTCGCGCTGTTTGCGCGCGGTATGGCGTTCAAAACGGCTTTGCGCGTGTTCGGCGGCGGCAAAGCGCGGTTCGGCAGAGGTGCTGAAACGGCGTGCGGACGGCAGGAAGGGCTGCGATACGGGAACCATGTCGATGCAGTCGACGGGACAGGGGGTAACGCACAAGCCGCAGCCGGTGCATTCGTCGCTGATGACGGTGTGCATCAGTTTGGATGCGCCCATAATGGCATCAACAGGGCACGCACGGATACAGGCGGTACAGCCGATGCAGACGGCCTCGTCAATCAGGGCTACGGCTTTAATTTGTGTTTTTGCCGGGGCGAGGTAGGGCTTGCCCAATAGGTCGGCAATGTCTTTCATGACGGTTTCTCCACCCGGCGCGCACAAGTTTACCGGTGCTTCTCCTGCCGACAGGGCACGCGCATAGGGTAAGCAGCCTTCATAACCGCATTCACGACATTGGGTTTGCGGCAACAGGCGGCTGATGCTTTGGATGGGAATGTTCATCATGGATAGTCAAAATCGAAAAGGTGCATTATATCAGATTGTTGCGTTTGTTTTGGCGAAACCCGCTTTGCTTATTTTAGTGAAACTCTCTACACTCGTTTTAGCGAAATTCGCTGCGCTCGTTTTCAGACGGCCTGAGTCGGGTTTGCGTTATAATTTTGAAATGGATTTATTCGGGTAATTAGGAATGACGGCTACACTTTGCCCCTGTCAGTCGGGGCATGTTTATACAGAATGTTGCGCACCGTTTCATGCGCGTGAGGCGGCGGCCTCGACGGCGGAAGAGTTGATGCGTTCGCGTTACAGCGCATATGTTTTGCAGGAAATCGACTATATTGTGGACACGACTGTCCCTGCGCAGCAGAATTTGTTGGACAAGCAGGATTTGGCGGCATGGAGTAGGCAGACGCAGTGGTCGGGATTGAAGGTTATCCGTCATGTGCCGTTTGGCAAGCTGCATGCTTTGGTCGAGTTTGAGGCGTATTTTGAAGAGAACAGGCAAACCGAGTGCCATCATGAATTGTCGGCGTTCGTGAAAATAGACGGGTGTTGGTACTTTATTGATCCGACCGTTGCGTTGCCGACGATGAAACAGCCTTGTGTGTGCGGTTCGGGCAAAAAGTTTAAGGCGTGTTGCGGACAGTTTTTCAAATAGTAGTGTAAACAGGCCGTCTGAATGTTCAGACGGCCTGAGCTGTTTTTGCAGATAAAAAAAACCATTCATACTAAGGGAGAAGTATGAATGGCCAATACATTGCGGGAAAACGTCTTACTTGCTGCACCGCCCAAAAGGGATGAAAGAGCGGTGTTGTGTCAGCGATTAATATTCTACCGTTTTTAGTATTAAATGCTGTTAAGAAGTGAAATAATTTCAATAAGTTGCAAGATAATCGTGATTTTTTGAAGATAAACGGTATTTTTACTGATTTTCTCGAATCCATTTCACCCATTGTTGAAACAGCTCGGGTTGCAATGCGGCGATGACGGAACGCTTGAATACATGTTCGCCGCTCCAAAAATCGTCGCCCTCCAAAGTGGTCAGGCAGCCGCCGGCTTCTTCAAAAATCAATGCGCCGGCAGCGTAGTCCCACAGCTTTTGTCCGCCATGGATGTAAATATCGTAGCGGCCGCTGGCAAGGTAGCACCAATCGAGCGTACTGCTGCCCATGCTGCGGATTGTGCCGAATGGGGCGAGGGTATTCATGCGGCTGGCGAGTTTGCCCGAACGCAGGTATTTGATTTCCACGCCGGCAATGGATTCGTTGAGTTTTTTGTTTTCCGAACGCAGCGGCAGCGGCGTGCCGTTGAGGAATGCGCCTTTGCCGCGTTCGGCGTAGAAACATTCGCCGCTGACCGGATTGTAAATCACGCCTAATTCGGCATGGCCGTTTTTAACCAGCGCGACGGATACGGCAAAATGCGGCAAACCGTTGACGAAGTTGTTTGTGCCGTCGATAGGGTCGACAATCCACAGGCCGTCTGAATGTTCGTTCCACAAACGGGTTTGCTCCTGAACGCTCATCTCCTCGCCCAACATCGGACAATCCTCCAATAAGGGCAGGGCGGCGGCAAAAGCGGTTTGTGCGGCCAAATCTGCTTCACTCAAAACCGAGCCGTCTTCCTTACGTCGTGACGGCGTGTTCAGAAAACGCGGCATGACTTCGGTTTGGGCGATGTGGCGGACGACTTTCTGTAAACGATATAGCACGGCGTATCCTTGTTTTTTGCAGTTTTGCGTGACAGTGGATTAAAATTCGGGAAGTTTTCAAATTATAGTGGATGAAATCGAAATCAGGCAGGCAAGTGTATGTTGCCGTGTTTCAACTTCGTTCACGAAAGTTCAAATTATATACATGAATAAAGCAGGAAACCATGCCCCGATTTTATGTTGATTTTGCCTTAAGCCCCGACAGCGTGATCGAATTGCCCGATAATGTGGTGCACCATCTGAATGTATTGCGCGTGAAAAACACAGAAGAAATCGTGTTGTTCAACGGCAATGGCAAGGTATATCCGGCTTTGCCCGAAGTTTTGGAAAAACGTCGCGCCAGCGTGCGGATTTTGCGTGAAGAGGCAACGGACAACGAATCGCCGCTGAACATTACGTTGGTACAGGCGGTATCCTCCGCCGAGCGCATGGATTTCACTTTGCAGAAAAGCGTGGAATTGGGTGTGGCAGAAATCCGCCCGGTCATCAGCGAACGCTGTGTCGTCCGCTTGAGCGGTGAACGCGCTGAAAAGCGGGTGGCGCGTTGGCAGGAAATTGTCGTTTCGGCGTGTGAACAAAGCGGCCGCAATATTGTGCCGAAGGTTTTGCCGCTGACGACTTATGCGCAGGCTCTGCAACAGTTGCCGCAGGAAACGACCAAACTGTTAATGAGCTTGAATCGCGCACAAAAACTAAGCGATGTTCAGCCGCAATCCGGTAAGGTCGTGTTTATGGTCGGTCCGGAAGGCGGCTGGACGGAGAAGGAAGAGCAGCAGGCATTTGATGTCGGTTTTCAATCCGTTACGCTTGGAAAACGGGTGTTGCGTACCGAAACCGCCTCACTTGCGGCCATTGCCGCCATGCAGACGCTTTGGGGCGATTTTGCATAAAGTTTAGGCCGTCTGAAAACGAGCGTAGCGAGTTTCGCTAAAACGAGCGTAGCGGGTTGCACTAAAACGAGCTGTTGCTTCATGATATAAAAATGGGAGTTTAAAAAATGTCTTACACCTTTACACTGGCTGAGCACGAGCTGGAAACGGAATTGAAAAAGTTAATCGTACAAGAGGCCGATAAGGCCGACGATGTGGATATGGATGATTTCACCGACGATGCACTTTTGTTTGGCGATGGCAGTCCGGTCGGTTTGGATTCGCTTGATGCACTGCAAATCAGCGTTGCCTTGCAACAGTATTTCCAAGTGCGCCTGCAGGGCGACCGGATGGTGCGCAAACATATGATGTGCGTACGCGATTTGGCGGCGTTTATCCGTGCGGAGCATGGCGTGTGAGTTGGGTTTGTGGTACGGCGGCCACTTCTGCCTTGAATCCGCAAACGGATTTCAGACGGCCTGATGCGGTGTCTTATACGTTTTTAAACCAGCCACAGCAGGCTGCTTATTTTCGTGCATTTGCCGGCGACAGTTTGGGGCGGAAGGAATTTGCGGATATTGCCGAACAACATTTGCGCCGAGCTGCTGAAAATGCAGGCTGGCCGTCTGAAAGCTGGCATGATGCGCCGGTGTTTATCGGTTCCAGTTCCTATTCCATCTCCGAATATGAAAACCGCCATTTTGCGGGCAATAGGGTGGTAGAAGAACACGATTTGCTTTATCTCGCCGAAGATTTGCGCCGGCGCAGCGGCAATCAGCAAATTTTCAGTTTCGCTACTGCCTGCACTTCATCTGCCCATGCGCTGATTCAGGCGGATAACTGTTTGCACGGCATGGCGGAGCGTGCCTTTGTGCTTGGCATTGAAAACCTCAACCGGCTGACCTTGCTGCATTTTCACAGCTTGGGTTTGCTGGCCGAACAGTATCAGCCTTTTGGCGGAAACGGTTTGATTTTAGGCGAAGGTGTTGCCGCGCTTGCCTTATCTTCCGCTGCTCCCGAATCTTCTTCAGGCCGTCTGAAACTTATCGGACACGCCGCCAATACAGGCAATGACCTGATTCAAAGCGATGGCCAAGCGCAAGAGCAGGTGATGCGTCGAGCTTTGGATATTGCAGGCATCGCTCCTGAAAGCATTGCAGCCGTTAAAACACACGGCATTGGCACGGCTGACAGCGATGCCGCCGAATTGGCCGCACTGGAAAATATATTCGGTACACTGCCGCCTCTGATGGCGTTCAAACCGCAAATCGGACACACGCTTGGCGCAACGGCAGCCCTTGAAACGGCTTTGCTTTTATCCGCTTTAAAACAAGGCGGAAGCAGCGATTATCAGGGGTGGGAAATTCGTTTTTCCGAATGCGCTGCTTCACAAAAAGGCGGCTTTTTCTGTTTGGCCAATCAGTTTGGTTTTGGCGGCAGCAACACATCTTTAGTATGGAAATGGCAACCGTAAATCCTAATATCCGCATTACCGCCGCCGTGCGTTTTGATACTGACGCCGGTACCGGCGGTAAAATTCTCAAACAAACCTTAAAGCAGCAAAGCGGTATAGATACCCGCCGCCTCAGCCGCTTGAGTTTGATTGCCGCGCTTGGTGCAGGGCAACTGAAAGAGCAGTGCGAAATTCGTTCTGATTGCGCTGTTTTTCTCGGTACGCCGTTTTCTTCGCCATCCGTATTTGAAAAAATGGCAGACAATGTGCTGAACCATCACGCCGCGATGCCGTTTGACTTTATTGCCAATCTGCACAATTCCCCCGTTTTTCATGCCGCGCAAGCGTTAGGAACGCGTGGTGCAACTTTGGTTGTGGCTGTCGACAACAATGTAGATACCTGCTTTCATCCATTATCTCTGGCGATGCAGTCTGTGCAAAATGGCGGACAAGCTGCGGTTGGCTGGGCGTATGAACATCAAGTAGCCCGTGCCGATACCCATGAAGGCAGTATCTGGATTGTGCTTGAAGCCGGTGCAGAGCAGGGTATTCCCGTTGTGTTGAATGATGAAGGTACTCAGACTGATAGGCCGTCTGAAAAGCCGCAATATTATTGGCAAAATATCGCTGATTGGATAGAAGAAGTAATGGCGCACGAGGGTAGGGATGTGAAGAAATGTACTTTGGCGTGATTTTAGATAAAGTATTTGTCTATTGAATAAAAAAGGTTTACGTGATTAAAAAGGCCGTCTGAAAATATTTTCAGACGGCCTTTTGGTATCAAAAAAACAATCAACGAGACATCTCGCCTTGAATAGCGCGGATATTCGCTTTACGGGCGTTGATGGTACGGGTCAGTTGTTGGATTTTAATCTGGTCGCCTTTTTGTTTGGCCGCATTCAGCTGTGTTTGAAGGCGGGTAATAGCAGCCTGTTCATTGCGTACTTCGGTCTGCAATATCTGTTTGCGGGTTTCTTTAGGGCTTGGCTTAGGAGCCGGCGTAACTACAGGAGCAGTACGGATAACAGGGGCTTTGTATTTGCTGTATGAAGAACTGCGTGATTTGTTCTGACGGTTGCGCAGGGTAATATTGAGGCGCGGATTGGCAGCTTCGGCTGTGTTGGTCACGCTGGTAATCGGTACATTCGGCAGAATTTTGATATCGCTGTCATTATTTCCTTTATCCAGCAAAATGTCGGCTGCCGGTTTGTATGCTTGTGGGAAAGGTGTTGGGACAGTGGTTTTGTCATGTTCTACCGGAGTGGCAGTTGCCAGCGTGCTTGGTTCGATCGAAGCTGTGGCAATAGGTTTGGCTGCTTGTTCTTCGGATGCGCGGACAACGGCTGTTTTAGTACGGCTGACCTTGGCTTTGCGTCGAGAGGAGGTTTTGGCATAAGTTTTGCCTTTGCGCTTAGTCTCGACTTTGGCAGGTGTTTTATCGAGCGCTTCATCCTGAGCTGTTACTGCTTGGCTATTTGGGGTAGTTGAAGTTTGCGGCTGAGCTGCCGAGTTCTGAATAATCTCTTGTGGAATTTGGATTGCAGGTACAACAGGTTGAACAGCTGGTGTTTCATTAATAATAGCAATGCCGTTTGAAACTGTTTTCTCGGTAGAAACAGTAGGTTGGGCTTGTGCGGCAAGCATTACAGGAACAATACTGTTTTCTGTTTGGGTTGCACTAGACTGAGTTTGTACGACAGGAGTTGTATTGCGGACAGTAGTGTCGGCAACATAGTCTTCAGCTTTTATTGTGGGTGGCGCTTCCAGAGTAGGCGTATTGTTGGGAACGATTACGCTGTCTGCAATGGCTTTGTCGGCTGCAACGGTAGGTTGGGTTTGCGCTGCGAGCGTTGGAGGAACAATAGTGTTGTCCTCTTGAGCAGCAGTCGTCTGCGTTTGTACGACAGGAGTTGTGTTGTGGACAGTAGTATCAACAACATAGTTTTCAGGTTTTGCAACGGCTGGTGTTTCCAAAACAGGCGTATTGTTGGAAACGATTACGCTGTCTGCAATGGTTTTATTCGTAGGCACAGCTTGTCGAGTTTGTGCCATCGGAATGGAAATAGGTGCGGGAACACCGTATTCATTTCGAGTAACAACGACTGGGGTTTGTACCGCAGGCGTTGCTTGAGAAGTATGAACGTAGTCAGCGGCAGATGCTTTAAATTCTGTTGTTTGTACCGTTTTTAAAACCGGAGTGTCGCTTGGAATCGCAACGACGCTGTTTTCTGTTACATTGTTTGTTTCAACTATGCGACAGGCATCATTGATCTGGTATGAAGCATAAACGGTAATGCCTTCAACATTGCAGACATACTCGGCAGCATTCGCGGCGGCGGGGAGGGTCAGGCTGAGGGCAATGGCGGTTTTGCAGAAAAACGGTTTCATAAAGGCAATAGAATCAGGTTGTTTGTTTAAGGTGTAATTATACTATGTACACTGTCAGCATCCGCCAACTTATTTTTAGGCGGTGTAAAACTGTGGCTGAAAGGTTGAAAATTGGAATAAAAGGTCTTAGGCCGTCTGAAACTTGTCATATAGAGTTTCAGACGGCCTTTGCTGTCATGGCGGATTAAGCGTTCAACAGACTTTCGTCCAATGTCAGCTCTTCGTTTTTATTGACGGCGATTTTGTGTGCCAAAACGTTTTGGGCGATTTCGTGTGCTTCGGCAAGCGAGTGCATCAGGTAAGTACCGCATTGGTATTCGTTCAGCTCGGGGATTCTGCTTTGGTCTTGAACGGTCAAAATATCCTGCATTGAAGCTAGCCATGCGTCGGCTACTTTTTGCTCGTCGGGCGTACCGATGAGGCTCATGTAGAAACCGGTACGGCAGCCCATTGGGGAAATGTCGATGATTTCAACGCCGTTGCCGTTTAAGTGGTCGCGCATAAAGCCTGCGAACAGGTGTTCCAGCGTGTGAATGCCTTTTTCAGGCAGGATTTCTTTGTTGGGAATGCAGAAACGCAGGTCAAACACGGTAATGGTGTCGCCTTTGGGCGTGGTCATGGTTTTGGCCACGCGTACGGCAGGGGCGTGCATACGGGTGTGGTCGACTTTGAAACTGTCTAGTAGGGGCATTTGGGTATCCTTTGAGGTAAATAGATTTTTAGCGGGTGAGATTTAAAGATTCAATCACAATTCGGCAATATTGACTGCTTCGCCCGAAGCCGCGCTCAGTGCTTCGTTCAAAACATCGTAGAAATCCCGTCCGTCGCGTGTTGCCAGCCATTTGCCGTTTTGCTCGGCGAAATGGTAGCCACCGCTTTTGGCGGCAATCCACAATTCTTGGTTGGGCGTGTGGCGGTTGACGATGATTTGCGTGCCGTCTTCGGCTTCGATGGTCAGCACGTTTCCGGCAAACTGGCAGTCGAAATCCCAGCCGTTTTCATCGATTTGGTCTTCAATGTGTTCAAACAATTCTTCGCTCAGGCGGATGAATTCGCTTTCGGTCATCATGGCTTTTTGTGTGGTTTTTGTTTAAGATACCGAATCTTGCCACATTCGTAATGATGAAGAAAGTTTTACTGATGAAATACGGCGTATTTTTTGCAGCGGTAACGGCTCTGCTGCTCTCTGCCTGCGGCTACAAAGGCGATCTCTACCTGCCCAAAGAAGGCGACAAGGCGCGCTTCGGCGTGATTCAGACCGGCTTGAAATTTGATACGGCCAAAGAGCCGACCACTCAAACCAACGATTAAAAAAGAATTCACAAACATGACCTTATCCTGCGAACAAATCCCTTATTCCTACCTTGCCGAGGAATTCGGCACGCCGCTTTATGTGTACAGCAAATCTGCGCTGACCGAGGCGTTTGACAACTACCAAACCGCGTTTGCTGCTTTGAACCCGCTTGTCTGCTACGCGGTTAAAGCCAATGGCAACCTGAGCATCATCAAACACTTTGCTTCTTTGGGGAGCGGTTTTGACATTGTATCCGGTGGTGAGTTGGCGCGTGTTTTGGCGGCCGGCGGCGATGCGGCGAAAACGATTTTTTCCGGTGTGGGCAAGAGTGAGGCAGAAATTGAATTTGCGCTGAATGCGGGCGTGAAATGCTTCAATATGGAGAGCATTCCCGAAATCGACCGTATTCAGAAAGTTGCCGCGCGCTTGGGTAAAGTTGCTTCGGTTTCCCTGCGCGTCAATCCTGATGTCGATGCCAAAACCCACCCTTATATCTCCACCGGTTTGAAAGCCAATAAATTCGGTATTGCCTATGCCGATGCGCTTGAGGCCTATCGTCATGCTTCCCGACAAAGCCATTTGAAAATCATCGGTATCGACTGCCACATCGGCTCGCAACTGACCGACCTTAGCCCTCTTATTGAAGCCTGCGAACGAATCTTGGCCTTGGTAGACCAATTGGCAGCCGAAGGCATTGTGTTGGAACACTTGGACTTGGGCGGTGGTGTCGGTATTGTTTACCAAGACGAAAATGTGCCTGATTTGGGTGCGTATGCCAAAGAAGTTCAAAAACTGATCGGTACACGCCGTCTGAAACTGGTTCTCGAGCCTGGCCGCAGCTTGGTTGGTAATGCCGGTGCGTTGTTGACGCGCGTCGAGTTCGTCAAACATGGCGAAGAGAAAAACTTTGTGATGGTCGATGCGGCGATGAACGATTTGATGCGTCCGGCGCTTTATGACGCCTATCATCACATCGAAGCGGTCGAAACCAAAGACATTGAGCCTCTGACGGCCAATATCGTCGGCCCGATTTGCGAAACCGGCGACTTCCTCGGCAAAGACCGCATCATCGCTTGCGAAGAAGGGGATTTACTGCTTATCCGCAGTGCCGGTGCGTATGGTTCAAGCATGGCGAGCAACTACAACACGCGCAATCGTGCGGCGGAAGTATTGGTTGACGGCAGCGGATACAAACTTATCCGCCAACGTGAAACCGTCGAGCAGCAAATGGCCAACGAATTGGCTTGTTTGTAAGGTTGGATTGTTTAAAAGGCCGTCTGAAAGCTTGATTGACTTTCAGACGGCCTTTGCTATGAAAGAAAAGGGCATGTATCCAACACGCCCTTTTTCAGTTTATCAATAATGCGGCGGAATCTCGTCGCGCAGGCTGTACGGTTCGCGTTCGCCGTTTGCTCCTTTGTCCTGCATCCGTTGATACAGAAGCCGCAACTGGCCTTGCTGCAAATCCAAAGCCTGCTGCATCTTAGCGATGGTGTCGTTCAGGCTGCCGATTAAATCTTCCTGCAAGGCCGTCTGAATTTCCAGCTCCGTGACGCGGTGTTCCAATTCCTGAATATCGCTCATATTACAGCACCATCGCGGCAATCCAGCCGGCAGCCATCAGCGGGATATTGTAGTGGATAAAAGTCGGGATAACCGAATCGCGGATGTGGTCGTGTTGACCGTCGGCGTTCAAACCCATGGTCGGGCCGAGTGTCGAGTCGGAAGCAGGGGAGCCTGCATCACCCAGCGCACCGGCCGTGCCGACGATGGCGACGGTCGCCATAGGCGAGAAACCCAAGCTCATGCACAAAGGCACATAAATCGCGGTAATAATCGGCAAAGTCGAGAAGGACGAACCGATGCCCATGGTCACCAGCAAGCCGACGCACAACATGGTCAATGCGGCCATGCCTTTATTGCCGCCGAACAAAGCCATGCTGTGTTCGACCAAAGGCTGAATCTCGCCGGTCGCGTTCATTACGGCGGCGAAACCTTGTGCCGCAATCATAATAAAGCCGACCATCGCCATCATTTTGATGCCTTCGCCGAACACATCGCTGGCGGCGGAGCGGTTCATCACGCCCAACATCATAAACACGGCAAAGCCCAACATGGCGCCTAATACCAGCGAACCATCATACAAAAGTTGAATGGCAAAACACACGGCAATCGCCACGGCCGCCACCAAGCTGCGATAGGTTGAAGGCTCTTGTTGTTGCACTGCCGCACGGTTGTCTTCCGTGTCAGTGGTATTGTTTTGATAAATGCGCGGCTTGCGGTAGTGCAAAAAGGCCAGCAGCAAGCCGAATACCATGCCCAAAGCCGGAATCGCCATTGCGTGCATCACATTAATGCCGCCGGTGTCCATGCCTGCCGAGCGGATATTGCCCAACATGATGTCGTTCAAGAAGATGGCGCCGAAACCGTAAGGCAGGAACATATAAGTCGTTACCAAGCCAAACGTAATTACACATGCCACCAAGCGGCGGTCGAGTTTCAAACGGTTGAACACCAACAGCAGCGGCGGAATAATCATCGGGATAAACGCGATATGAATCGGCACAACGTTTTGGCTCATCACGCCCATGCACAAAATAATCGCCAGCAACAGCCATTTGACCGCGCCTTCGCCTTTCGCATTGCCTTCACCGCCGCTGAGTTTGCGGATAATCACGCCGGCGAGCTGTTGCGGCAGGCCGGAATGCGTGATGGCCATGGCAAACGCGCCGAGCATGGCATAAGACAGCGCGATTTGCGCCCCGCCTTTCAGGCCTTCGTTAAAAACAGGAATAATCCCTTGCTGCACCACCTCTCCGGCCGTGTTGGTTACATTCTCCAAAGGCATACCGGCCACCAAGCCGCCGACAAACGCGCCGACAGCCAAGCTGAGCACCACATGCACGCGCGATAAAGACAGCACAAGCATGATGATGACCGCAATTACAACCGCATTCATATCGTTCTCCGTTGTTCAGACGGCCTGTTATGTAAAAACAGGCAATCATCTGTTTACATATTACAAATAAACATCATAACCCAAGCATGAAGCCTTTGCAAAAAACGGCAGGCCGTCTGAAAACCAAACCATCGACTTTCAGACGGCCTGAAGTGATTTCTTGTTTCATGTTTCAATATGGTATGCGGTTTATCGCCAAGATTAAGATATTCAAAAATATCTAAAAAACACGCGCTTCCTATTCTTTGCATGTGGTACCAATGTTAAAATCGACACAATGTCTCGGTTTCAGGTTTGTCACTGAAATTAAAGCATTTATTGCTAAAACCCAATTCAATCATACACAAACAAAGGAAAGAAGTGATGGATATTCTGACGCGGCTGCACAATCTGCCGCCCTCCCGCTTTCATTACAAACTTCTGGTTTTGGTCGGCATAGGTTGGCTGTTTGATGCCATGGATACAGGCTTGGTGTCGTTTGTATTGCCGGCTTTGGGCAAAGATTGGGCGCTGGCTCCGGCGCAGTTGGGTTGGATTGTCAGCATTGCTTTTGTCGGCATGGCCTTGGGTGCGGTATTCAGCGGCTGGCTGGCGGATAGGTTCGGACGGAAAACCGTTTTTGCCGGCACGATGGTGGTGTACAGCATTGCCACAGGTTTGTGTGCGCTTGCGCCTGATTTGACGGTTTTGCTGGTGTGCCGCTTTTTTGTCGGCGTCGGCTTGGGCGGCCAGCTGCCTGTCGCCGTGTCGCTGGTCAGCGAATATGCGCCGCCGAAAGTACGCGGCCGTTTTATTGTATTGCTGGAAAGCTTTTGGGGCTTGGGCTGGCTCTCGGCCGCGCTGGTGTCTTATTTCTTTATTCCGCAAACCGGCTGGCACAGCGCGTTTTTATTCGGCGCCTTGCCCCTGTTTTATGTGCCGTTGGTGTTGAAATTCGTTCCCGAATCCGTGCCTTACCTGCTTTCCCGCGGCAAAACCGATGAAGCGCACCGTTTGGTATCCGCGCTGGAAATTCAATTGGGCATCACGCCGCCGACACAAGCAGTTGCCGCACCGGCCGCCCCGCGCGAACGCATCCGCTTCTTCCAACTTTGGCAACATCCGTTTGCACGGCGCACGCTGATGCTGTGGCTGGTTTGGTTCGGCATCGTGTTTTCGTATTACGGCATTTTCACTTGGTTGCCCAAATTGCTGGTCGAGCAGGGCAATACCGTGGTCAAAACCTTTGAATATGTGTTGGTGATGATTGTTGCGCAACTGCCCGGCTATATAGCCGCCGCGGCTTTGGTGGAAAAAATCGGCCGCAAAGCAACGCTGGCAGGCTTTCTGGCCGCTTGCGCCGCGTGCGCATGGTTTTTCGGGCAAAGCACCACTGCGGCCGAAGTCATGATCTGGGGCAGCCTGATGTCCTTCTTCAACTTGGGCGCATGGGGCGTTTTGTACACCTACACCCCTGAACTCTACCCCTTGCGCTTCCGTGCCTTCGCATCCGGCTGGGCAGGCGCCATCGGTCGCGTCGGCGGCATACTTGCGCCCATGGTAGTGGCGGCGATGGTGGGCAACAGCGGTGGCTTCGGCAATATCTTTATGATGTTTGCGCTGGTTATGCTGCTGATTGTGGCGGTAATCTTGGTATTGGGTGAAGAAACCAAAGGCCGTACGCTGGAAGACATCAGCCAATAAAAGGCATACATAAAAAAAGGCCGTCTGAAAAATATTTTCAGACGGCCTTTTTTGCCTTGCCAAGATCCCCGAGTGGAGAGGAGGTTTTTCAGAGGCCAAGGTAGTGGGTGATACCGCTAAGATGGTGTCTTAATCCCCATGTGGTGGGGAGGTTTTTCAGAGAAAGAGATAGCTCTGACTTCCGTGCACCTATAAAGTTTTAATCCCCATGTGGTGGGGAGGTTTTT